>JAENZU010000134.1 GCA_016841125.1 Melioribacter sp.
AGAAAGCAGAGAGTGGTTCGGCAACATCGGAGCAAATTTAACTTTGTTAGATTTAACTTTGCTCGATCATGTTTACCAATTATCTGCCGCGGCAACAGTTCTAAATACAGTAATAAAAACTCCGGGACACATCCAAGTTTACACTATTGATTATCTTGTAGACTTTTACGCCGATTCAAAAATAAGTGATCGGTTAATTGGCAGATTTGTTTTCGGACATTTGAGCGCCCATTATTCGGATGATGGAATTGTTGAATTAAACAATTTCCCAATTAGTTATGTTCGGGATTATGTCGGGCTGCACACTCAATTTCTTCTCCCCGAGATTTACGGTAAAGTCTATACCGGCGGATATTATAACTTTCATAACGAACCGGTTACTGATAAACATTCAACATATCAGGTTGGGTTTGACGGCGGTTATCCTCTGCTGCCGGAATTGATGGTTTATGCTGCTGTGGATATTAAAATTAAATCGGAAGTGGATTTCGGCACCACACAAAGTTTTCAACTCGGTTTAAAATTTCCTGTGAACGGATTTATTTCAGCCAGATTTGCATTCACTCACCGGAGAGGATTTGAAGAAAGAGGACAAATATTCAACCGAAAAGATATTAAGAATTCACTCGGTATTTATCTGGATTTTTAGGAATGAAAAATAAAATAACCGCAATATTACTTTTGATTCTTGCGATTAATATAACCGCACAGGACTCGCTCAAAACCGAAACCAGCGGAAGTTTTTTTAACAAGAAAAATTTGTCTCTAATTACACTTTCCTCCGTTTTCGCTTTATCGCTGGTGGATTCATATTACATGTGGTGGAAAGACAGTTCGAAACCGTTCCATTTCAATAATCCCCCGGATTCGTACGGATGGTTCAGTGAACCCACTTCATACGGAATTGATAGGGTTGGACATTTTTATACTTCTTACTTTTTTTATCACACGCAAAAAAACATACTCCTTTGGGGCGGTCACGATAAAATGTTCTCGACCTGGTTCTCTGCGGCACTCACCGGAGGTCTCGCAGTTCTAATAGAAGTAGGGGACGGATTTTCTGAATACGGCTTCGATCAAAAAGACCTTCTTTTTAATTTGGGAGGAGTCAGTTATGGTGTGCTTCAGGATTTTGTTCCCTTTTTGCAGAACTTCAATTTCAAATGGAGCTTTTTTCCGTCGGATGGTTTAAAATTTCCGCCAAAATTTACACAGCATTACGACGCTCACATTTATTGGCTTACGGCGGATATTCATAATATTTTCAAAGAAACAATTGGTGATTACTGGCCAAAATTTATTCAGCCCGCAATTGGTTTCAGTGTTGTGGAAAATGGAATGAGACGCGAATTTGTAGTTGGGCTCGATTTCAACTTCAATTTCCTGTTTGAGGGAGCAGATGAAAATTGGCAGCTACTCGGAAAAACTTTAAGCATGATACACCTTGTTCCGGCGCCGGGAATAAAATATTCCCCAACTAAGAAACCTGAATATAAGTTACTTTTGTTTAATTAATTGATTATAATTATTTGTTTATATCTATTTTCAACCGAACGATCTGGAGATTTGAGAGAACTCAAAATATTTAAATGAAAAGATTAGTAATACTTGGTTCCACCGGTTCAATTGGGGTTAACACATTAAATGTAGTAAGGGAATTTCCCCATAAGTTTAAAGTGACTGCTCTAACGGTAAATAAAAATGTTGAGGAGCTGGCGAAACAAGTAAGTGAATTCAAACCCGAAAAAGTGTTTATTAAAGATGAGGTAGCACTAGAAGAATTTAAAAAGATTAATAAACATCCGGTGAAGATTTTTAGCGGTCCAAGCGGTCTTACTGATATTGCAAAGGATGATGATTATGACATCATGGTTTCCGCACTAGTAGGATTTGCGGGTTTAGCCCCAACAATAGAAGGAATTAAACTAGGCAAAAGAATTGCGCTGGCTAACAAAGAAACTCTGGTTGTTGCCGGGGAGTTAATAAACAAGTTGTGCAGCGTGCATCACTCGGAAATAATTCCTGTTGATTCCGAGCACAGCGCAATTTTTCAGTGCATGGTTGGAGAAAAAAAAGATGATGTTGAAAAATTAATTTTGACCGCATCGGGCGGACCCTTTTTAATGAAGAGCATTTCCGAGCTGCAAAATGTTACCGTATCAGAGGCTCTCGATCATCCGAACTGGAGTATGGGAAACAAGATTACAATTGATTCTGCAACAATGATGAATAAAGGTTTGGAGGTTATTGAAGCTCACTGGCTTTTCGGTCTTCCTCAGGAAAAAATTGACGTTGTGGTTCATCCTCAATCAATAATTCATTCGATGGTTGAGTTTATCGATGGTTCAATAAAAGCGCAATTGAGCATGCCCGATATGAAACTTCCCATCCAATATGCGTTGAGTTATCCTGAAAGATTTAGCAGCAGTTTTGTTGAAACCAATTTTCCTAAACTGGGTAGTCTTACATTTTTTGAACCGGAATTTGAAAAGTTTAAATGCTTAAAGCTGGCTTTCGACGTATTGAATGCCGGAGGTACTAGTCCTTGCATTTTGAACGCTGCCAACGAAATTGCTGTTAGTAGTTTTCTAAAGGGAAATATTAAATTTTTAGATATTCCCGTTTTAATTGAAAAGGCGCTGAACAAAATTGAGAATCATTCGTCTCCTGATATTGAAACTATTTTTGAATGCGACACTATAACACGTAACTATTTACGATCTTTAACTAACTAAATTAAGTGCTGAGTTTCTAATGGATTATATTATTTATTTTGTTATTACAATTGGTATTTTGGTTTTTGTGCATGAATTTGGTCATTTTGCCGCGGCAAAACTATCTAAAATGAGAGTGGATGTTTTTGCAATCGGATTCGGGAAAAGACTTTTTGGCTACAATAAAAAATCCGGATTTACATTCGGCGATCTGCCTAAGGATTTCGATACCGAAGGAAATACCGATTATAGATTAAGTTTACTGCCGCTAGGCGGATATGTAAAAATAGCCGGAATGGTTGATGAAAGCTTTGATACAGATTTCACAAAAGAAGAACCTAAACCTTACGAATTTAGAGCAAAATCGGTTTATAAAAAATTATTTGTAATTACCGCCGGCGTAATGATGAACCTCACATTAACCCTGCTGATATTTGCAGGTATTAATTTCTTTCAGGGCAAACAGATTATTGAGACAACCGAAGTTGGAAAAGTTACGCAAGAAAGTGTTGCGGCTGAGGCGGGATTTCAAACCGGCGACCAAATTTTATCTGTTAATGGTCAGAAAGTTGAAAGCTGGGATGAAATTCTCAACACAATGTTCATCGATAATATCGGCAAAGACGTTAACGTCAAAGTTTCGAGAGCCGGCATTGATACTGCCTTTACAATTCCTTATAAATTAATTGCTGAGAATTCATCCCAAAATATCTTTTTACCATTTGGAAATACGCGCCCCTACATCGGGAGTATTATAGAAGGTTCACCCGCAGAGGATGCGGGAATTGAAGCCGGAGATATTTTCCTAAGTTTAAATGGCAGCAATTTGTTATACGGAAAAGATGCTATCGAAATAATCTCTTCGAACAGCGAAAATTCTTTACCCTTAACTATTTTGAGGGGAGAAGATACTGTAAAGACAACCGTTACCCCAAGTATGGACGGAAAGATCGGCGTCACAATTAGCGATTACTACACCGGGCCCATTAAATATAAAAGTTTCGGTTTAGTTGAATCCTTTACTCAAAGTGTTGCAAATATTGGTCAATACACGGTGCTGACATTTACAATGCTGAAAAGTGTTATCTCCGGCGATACTCCTTTCAATCAATCATTCGGCGGACCGATTAAGATTGCACAGTTTGCCGCTAAATCTGCGGATACTGGAATAATTTCCTTCCTCTCATTTTTAGCGCTGCTTAGTTTGAGTTTAGCAATAATTAATATTTTACCGTTCCCTGTCCTCGACGGAGGTCACATGGTAATTATAATTATTGAAGCTGTAATTAAAAGAGAGCTGCCCATTAAAGTGAAAATTGCAATTCAAAATACTGGTTTTATAATTCTGCTTCTTTTAATGGTCTTTATAATTTACAACGATATAATCAGTTTATAATTTATTTTTAATTTTTCAATGGCCGTCGGTTTGAGCCGGCGGCAATTAAAATTTACCCCAAACATTTTTTACTCGCCAATTTTCCTTCAGACATGAAAAATATTTTTAAAATCAAGTTTCATTGAAGATGCAAATACACTGAAACCCAAATGAGAATTGTTCAAAAATGCCGAGATGCCTTGAGTGATCATCTTTCATTAGTATTCAGTGTTTTATAAAAGGTTAAAGCATTTAAATGCTTTTGTAATCTGATTGTGTTGAAAACTGTTAGAAATGGGTTAATTTTAAGGTATTGAATTATAACAGTCTAATGAATATTGTTTTTGTGAATCTAAATAAAAAAATCTATTGACTATTTTTAGCTACAATACATTTCTGGATATTCTTGCGGTTTTTGTTCTGCTCAGCGCCATTCATGGCATTTTTCTATCTGTTCAAATATTTACAAAAACCAATAGAGAAAAATCAAACTATATATTTGCAATTCTATTGCTGATAATATCGCTGCATCTGCTTGAAGTGTTAGTTGGTCTTAGAGGTTACACATATCTGGTTCCCCACTTGGACGGTGCCACATTCCCACTAATTTTTGCACTCGGTCCTCTTTATTATCTATATGTAAAATTTCTTACAGAACCGAATTTTAAATTTCGATACTATCATATTATTCACTTCATTCCATCTCTCTTCATGATTTATTTGTTGCTTCCTTATTACCTGACAGATGCACAAATAAAATCCGAATCATTAAAACAATTTGCGGAATTAATAGAAAAGGCTGAATCGGTAACCCTGTCATCTTACTTGGCATATCAATTAATTTTCCATGCGGTTCAGCTAAGCAGCTATTTAGTAGTTTCATACATTTTGGTATCTCGATTTAAACTCAAAGTTCAGAAAAACACCTCAGGGGCGGATGCAATTCAAAAAATTAGTTGGCTTGAAAAGACCACACTTGTTTTCGGAGTTTACATATCAGGCTATTTAATAATGCTGGTTAGTCTAATAAGCTTCGGTTCATATTATTTAGTAATAGATACAACCTGGTTATTTTTAGTATCGCTGTTTATTCATTTTGCCGGTTACGCAGTAATTCGTCAACCGAAATTTTCAGAGGATGAACTTCTGGAGATGGGTCATTTGGAAACCGAAGATAATATTGACAAATATAAATCATCATCCTTAACCGAAGAAGAGATCAATAATATTCATTCGCGTTTGGTAAATTTGATGGAAATTGAAAAACCATACTTAAATGATAAAATTAGATTAAATGAAGTTGCCGGTAAATTGGATATTACACCGCACAAACTCTCACAAGTAATAAATCAAAAAGAAGAACTCAATTTTTTTGAATTCGTAAACAAATACCGTATTAAGGAGAGTATCCGCTTAATGCAGGCTGACCAATCCGGCAACAAGAAAATATTAGCCATTGCGTTCGAATCTGGGTTCAACAATAAAGTTTCATTTAACCGCACATTCAAAAAAATTACAGGTAAAACCCCCACTCAATTTAAAATTTCTTCTAAAAAGAGGTAACATCTTATAAAGCTTGCCGATCTTTTCATTTTTTCAGTATAAATTTGATCTTAAAAAGGAGATAAAATGAAAAAGTTGGCGCTTGCATTAATTTTAGTTTCTTCCATTATTTTAGGTCAATATGTTGATGAAATTGTGTTGAATAAAACCGTTAATACTGATGGAATTCATATTGAACCGGATGGAATTATTTATTCAACCGAAGCATGGAATGGAAACAAAATTTTCAAAATTTCGCAGGCGGGAATTGTAGAAACATTTGCAACGGGATTGAAGGGACCAATTGATATTGTTAAAGGAATTGACGGAAATTTTTATGTATCGGAGTGGACAGGTTCCAGCATCGCAAAAGTGACTCCCGAGGGAACGGTATCGAAATTTGCTTCTATAAAACCTGGACCAGGACCAATGACAATCGACTCTGATGGAAATATTTTTGTAACTCACAATATTAATAATGGCAGCGGATATATCACCAAGATCACTCCGTCTGCAGAAGTATCGATTTTTGCATCGGGCTCACCATTAGTAAATCCCGGCGGAATTGACATTGACGAATTTGGAAATTTTTACGTAGCAAATTTTAATGACGGTAAAATTATCAAAATTGATCAAGGATTAAATAAAACAGTAGTTGCCACGGTTCCGGGAAGCGGAACTTGGAAAACCGGACATTTAAAATACATCAATGGTTTCATTTTTATCAGTGCTATTGAAGATCATAGAATTTATCGATTAGATACATCAGGTAACTTGGAGGTTTATGCTGGAACAGGTATTCAAGGGAGAGTAAACGGCGGACTTAATAATGCGCAGTTTAATAATCCGAATGGTTTAGGAAAATTTCATGATGGATCGATACTTTACGTAACTGCATCCTTTGGTCCAACCAATTATATTCAAAGAATTAATTTTAACGGAACTACATCCATTAAAGAGAAGAGTTCAGAGTTTGGTTATTTGCTTGAGCAAAACTACCCTAATCCATTCAATCCATCTACAACAATTAGCTATAGACTAAAATCACCGGGGCATGTAAGTTTAGTAGTTTACGATATGAAAGGAGAGTTAATTTCTGAGCTTATAAACGAGTACCAGTCTGCGGGACAATATGAAAAATTGTTTGACGCAAAAACGTTTGGTTTATCAAGCGGGGTTTACCTTTTCAGAATAGAAGTGAAAAACGAGAATTACATTCCACTATTTACCGAAATGCGGAAAAGTATTTTATTAAAGTAAATGGCACGTGCCATAAATAATTGGCGGATTCACCCTGTTCGATCGGGCAAACGCAGAGTTTTTTTTTGGTAGGTCTCGAAAATGTTCGACCCCTAGAAATATCAAAAACTAAAAATAGGAACGAAGACTGCGGAAATTTCGCATGCATTTTCTTCAAGGTATGAGTCCCAAAACCCTCAAGGAGAATCGTTCAAAAAACACCGGGATACCTTGAGGGTTATTAGCTTTTGCAAAAGTTGAAATGTACCAACCAAAACATAAAATTTATCTATGCAGTTGCCCCGCCGCAGCTTGAGCCTGCACCCGCAGTACAGCCGAAACAATGCGGACCTGTTACAATTTGCCGGGATTTAAGCATGCTTTCATCAAAATCTTTTAAATGCTTTGGCGCTCCGTGATCAACATTCATTTCCAGCATCTGATTAAAATCGCAATCGTATAATTGCCCGTCCCATCCTACCGACAAAGTAAATTTACACATTACATTCATTGCCGCGGAAGGGTTGAACGCCTGGATCAGTTTCTCCATATATTCTTCATAGTTTCCTGATACCAGTAAATAATCGAGAAACCTGCTGATAGGCATATTTGTGATTGTATAGAGGTTGTTAAAAGTAACACCAAAATTTTTAAGTAGTTCTCTCTTGTAATCTTTTTCCAAAGACTCTTGCGCAGGCGGAAGAAATGCCCCGACCGGATTATAAACCAAGTTAAATATTAATCCGGAATCTTCTTTGCCATAACCAAATGAATTTAACTTTTTCATTGCAGCAATTGATTTGGCAAAAACTCCATCTCCCCTTTGCTTGTCTGTAAACGAAGCTTTATAATATGGAAGTGACGAAACGATCTCCGCTTTATGCCGCGCCATAAATTCAGCATATTCCTCAAAACCTTTTGCTTCAAGAATTGTAAGATTCGATCTAACAATTATGTGTCGCTTAAGTTTTTTAATTTCCTCAACAAACCAAATAAAATTCGGATTCATTTCTGGAGCGCCGCCGGTAAGATCAACAGTTGGTATATTTGAGTATTTGAGAATATCTAAACATAGCTGCATTGTTTCTTTAGTCATTATCTCTTTCCGATCGGGACCGGCATCAACGTGGCAATGTTTGCAAACCTGGTTGCACATT
>JAENZU010000135.1 GCA_016841125.1 Melioribacter sp.
AATTAATTTTATAATTTCCGGGGGAAAGTTCTTTTGATAAAAGTTTCGCGACAGACTTTCCCAATAAATCAAATACTTCCAGGTTAACAAAGGATGAGTTTGCAACTGAAAATTCTATAGTTGTTGTCGGGTTAAACGGATTAGGATAGTTTTGTTTTAATTCAAAATTAACCGGCGATAATTTTTCATCCTTGGCACTTGTAGCCGGCTCCCCATAAGTATATGTAAATTTAGAATCGTTAACCCAATTGTTTCCGTCCCAATCCTGCATTAGTGATTCGGTTAGAAAATTTTGGGCATCATAAGTATAAATAGTTTTAGCCTCATTTTGCCACGAACTTCCATCCCATTGGTATGTCTGAAATAGTGTTAATAAGCTATTCGTGTAATGATTGAGATATCTCCATTGATTCTGCCAGCTGCCTCCGTCCCATTCCTGAATTATGTATTCAGTAATTAAGTTATTCGTATTAAAAGTTTGAGTTTCTTTCGATGAGTTCACCCAAGAGTTGCTCATCATATCCCAATTTTGAGATAATATTTCGGTGTTGTTGTGGTTTGCATCCCAAGTGTAAAAGGTCTTGGAACTATTCATCCAAATGCCGAGAAACATTTCCATCAGATCTTCACTCATATTATTATTTGAGTCATAAGAATAAGTAGATCTAGTAAAATCTGAGTAGCTTCCGGAATCCCACATTTGCTGAATCATCTGGGTCATCAAGTTGTTTGCACCGTAAGAAAAAATCCACTTCATAAATCCTTTCCACGAATTATTTTCCCATATTTGCCACTCCCATCCTGTTTCATTACCGCTTGCATCATAACTCATGAGCCACTGGGTCTGTTTCACCCAAGCATTATTTTCCCAATCCTCAATTAATTGATATGTTTGATTTCCATTCGAATCATACTGGTAAGTCCATTTTGAATCGTTGACCCATGCATTATTTTCCCAAACTAATATAAGCGATTGCGATAAATTGAAATTTGCGTCATAGCTCATTATTTCTTTGAAATCATTTACCCATGCAGAGTTTTCCCACCTCTCGCCTATACATTCAAGCATTTCAATGCTTTGCACATCATCCGGATTGTTGAGATTATTTTCTGAATAATAATCGAGTAATTCATCAATAAATTCCTGCGGATTTAATTTAGCAGTGGAATAATTAATTTCGATACCGCTTCTCATCATATGGTAAATAGTTTCAGGAATTATGTGTGAAAGTTTTTGATCTTGTGAAAAGTTAAGATTCATAAACAAGAGTGAACTAATCACGATCATAACTAATGTTTGTAACTTCTTTTTCATATCAACCTCAAATTATTATTTGTTATTATTTTTTGCCGAAGTGCTTTTATTTAATTTGATTGCTTCAACTGCGTTAAGAAGTGTTTTTAGAGTTATAGGTTTATCGAAACTTTTGTAAACATTTAATTCGGATGAAATACTCTTTCCGTTCGGATTTACTTCATTATTAAGAGTTATCAGAATTGTAAAGGGATTGAGTTCGCGAAGTATTTTAAGTGCCTCTAAATCTTCTTTTGCTTTGTGTTTTAGTTCAGCAATTATAACTTGATATTTCTTATTTGAAGCTAATTTAATAGCCTCAACCGGTTCTGCTGTTATATCAATATCAGAGAAATGATCAAACATTGCCATTGCTATTCCCTTGCTCTGCATTTTATCAGATTCAATTATCAACAGGGAATCATATTTTTCATCGTTATTTGAAACTGCTTTAGACCTAATAGTCATCTCTCACTCGGTTCATTATCGAACTGAAAGACAAACTTTATTCCAGAAAAAATGATTCGATTTTAGCCCAAAATCAGCAAGCAGATTACAAATATAATTTGGATGTGTTAAGCTGAGTTAACATCATCAATATAAATATTATAAATAGTTTGAATTGAGGCGATAAGAAGATTTATTTACTGTTAATTTGAATTAACACTCGCAACTTGAGGCGTATAGAGAAGTAAACAAATATTGAAGTGAAGATAAATTACAGGAGATTATTGGTGTCTGAGTTGGGATAAAATTTCAAATAGATTTATTCGTTCAAAGCTTATTTTAAAAGCATCATTTTACGTATCGACTTAAATTGATCCGATCTAAAAGATGCGATATAAATTCCCGATGCATAAATCTCTGCATTGAATTCATACTCATAAATTCCCGCCGCTAATTCTTTATTAACCAAAGTTTCAATCAGCTCGCCCGTTAAATTATAAATATTCAAAATGACATTGGTTTTAGCCGGAAGATCAAATCTAATTTTTGTGGAGGGGTTAAAAGGGTTCGGGAAATTTTGATGAAGCTGATATGAAATTGGAAGATCAGTTTGTGAAATTTCGGAAATCAAAAATTTTGATATTGGCTGATCAATTATGAATTCACCGCCGGAATTTATTTCTGCACTAATAATTCCGCCATTAATTGCATCTTTAATTTTAATGCCGATCCCTTCGGTTCGAATGGCAACAGGATATTTAGCAGAACTTATTATTATACTTTTAGCAACATCCTTTAACTGCTCTGCAAATTTGCCATTTGAAAAACGTGCATCGAAAATTCCATTTGGCGGAATAGGCGGGAGATCTGAAGTTTCGATAAATTCTAAATCGTCTGAAACAATTAGTTGAGCACTTTTACCTTCAGCATCGGTGAAAATTATTTTTCCCGCATAACTTGCTGGGGCACTATAATTAGCCTTTAAAGAATTTGAAGGTTCGTTCAAAATGAGTTTGCCGGATTGAGATGATTTTACCCAATAACCTTTACCGGGTAAAAGTTCACCAGATAAGTTGTATGAATTACTAAATCCGAAAAATGAGCTTTGAATAATACCATCCGGAATTGTTGTGATATTACTGACCGGTACACTTTTTTCAAAGGGAGCAATAAGGTTCCACCCTTCCGCCAGAGCAATTGTATCTGAATTATTAATGCCGCTTAATTCTATTGTAGAAGCGGAATTAAATTTTAACCAATAACCTTTGCCGTTTTGAAGAAGAGAATCAATTTGATAGCCGTTGTTAAACGAGAAAGGATTTGAAGTAGAATTTGGAAAAAGTGAATTATACTGCATATCCTCACTCAACAGAGGAACTGAAAGTAGATTCCAACCCTCATTTATTTCAATAGAAGAATTTTTAATTCTGCGGTATTCAATTACAAGTTCAGCGGAATTAACCGAATCGATTACCAGAATTTCATTTTTCTTCATATCAACTGCGCTGTATTTTTGATTCGAATTAGTCTTCAATCTAAATGAGCCGTCGGGTAAGTTTTCGGGATTCCAAGAAATTGTGATCTTAGTATTTGAGCCTGCCTGAATTATCACATTCCAATCTATTTCGGATTTGGATGTATCTCTCAAATCTAATTTGGTTTGTTGAGAATAAGGCGAAGGCAAAAGAAATCTTGCACCAAAATTACCGGGCAGCAAAGGAGTTAATGATGCTTCACCAATTCCGGTATCAATTCCATCTTCAGCCTGAGGATGCTGCCCAAAAGTTAAACTGGTTCCGCTCAAAAGATCGGAGCCGCTAAAAATATCAATGCCGGCTGCCCAGCCCTGAAACCCTTTGTATTTAAGTATCAATCCATTATAACCGGATACGAACGCAAGATTACTGCTGTGATAATAGACCGAAGTAAGATAGCTGTTAAAATTTTGCGAATCCGAATACCAACTGTTACCACCATCCAAAGTATGCAGAATTTCTCCGTTTTCACCGACAGACATTCCAAGCAGTTCGTTTGAGAATGAAACTGAGTTAAGCGCGTTCACGGCTTCAAACTCAGACCATGAGACACCGCCGTTAGTGGTGGTGGAAATAATGCCATTGGTAAAGGGCATATTATCTTTTTGACCTGCTGTCCAGCCTTTGTTTCCGATAAAATAAATATCACGAAATGATGCGTTCGAGGAAGGATAAACAGATTCCCAATTTATTCCGCCATTGGTGGTTTTTAAGACTGTACCGGCATCACCGGCAATGTAACCGGTTGATGGATCTGTAAAAAAGATTGAATGGAAATTGGAGCCCGAACCGGTATTTACTTCGCTCCAATTTAGTCCGGCATCTGTAGTTTTGAATAGGAAACCATAATCCCCAACTGCCCATCCGTTAAATTCATCCGTAAAGTAAATTGAACTGATTATAGGGAAAGACGGCATCGCAAGAGTTATCCAGCTATTGCCGGCGTCTGTGGTTTTCAGTAGTGAATTGTCCAAATTAAAAAGTGTTACATAACCTACTTTTTCATTTATAAAAAAGAGTTCATTTGCAATGCCTGTGGATTTGTAAGTGGAAATCCAAGATGCTCCCCCGTTTGTTGTCTTATAAATTTTAGCAACTCCGGAAGCGGCAGAGAAAGCGTAAAAACCGCCGACAGCCCAGCCGTTCATTGCATCCGTAAAGTAAATTTCATTAATATAATCCGTTGTGCCGCTGAATAAATTTAACCACGAGTTACCGTAATCTTCAGTTCTAATTACAATTCCGTTTGATCCCACAGCGCTAAATCCGCTGCCGCTAAAGTTTGAGATGGCGAATAACTTAAAATAGTAATACTCAAGCGGATTTGATTTATTATTAGGATTAAACAAATTTTTTAAACCTTGATACGGCTCCCAGCTTAAGCCGCCGTCTGTAGTTCTGATTATAAATCCGTCTCCCTCTTTGTCGCCGACGGCAATGCCATTTTGACTATCTGTAAATGAAACAGAATAATAAATTGCTGAAGAAAACCCGGTGAGTATTTGATTCCATACTTTGCCGCCATCGGTTGTTTTGAGCATTGTAGCTTGATTGCCGCACGCATAGCCGGTAAGAGAATCTATCATTTGAATTGAAAAAAGTGTGCGATCAAAATTCTTTTTGCTGATTAAATTAATGGAATCAGCTTCAATCCAACTTGCGCCGTTATTCGCTGAGCGGAGAATTCCCTTTCCGGCAGCAAGAGCAATCTCATCATTTGCAAAACTAATATCTTCCAAACTCATTAATTGTCCTTCCGAAACAAGAGACCATTGCTCTCCGCCATCGGATGTTCTAAAAATATTACCGTCGAATGAAACGGTGAGCCCTTCACTGCTATTTAAAAATTCGATTGATTCTAAATTTGCTGAATATGGAAAATTCAACTGGCTCCATTCTCTCCCCTTGTTTGTACTTTTCAAGAGAGTTCCGTTATCGCCGGCAATGTATCCCTCGTATTCTCCGTAAAAAAATACTGAGTTAAGATTTTCCAAAACACCGGTATTTTCGCCGAACCAGCTCAGTCCCGAATTTGTAGTTCTAATTAATAAACCATCGTTGCCAACAGCCCAGCCCATATATTCATTTACAAAATAAACATCATTTAGCTTACTGCCTTCGGGTACAGGATTTTGATTTGTCCATTGCGCAGAGGTGACTGAAATAAAGTAGAAAAATAATATTAGAATCTTTGAAAAAACCGTAAGCGGTATTCTTGCAAATATTATTTTTTTAAATTGAAAAGATCTATTTGGCATCAATACTTTAATTATTCTTTTTAATGTACAAATATATTCTTAATCGAATAAAGATGTATTATATTATTCAATATACATGCCAAAAAAAGCTTGTTATTTATGAGAAAATCAAGTCATAATAATTATTTAATGCCTCATTTTAAGCTTTTTCTATAATTTAGTCATTTTGGAAAAGCACATCATTTTGATGATAAATCATCAATCCATTTCTCTTCAACTGAGGGAATTATCAATTCCGAAAATAATTCAACAAAAAAGAGTTTATAAAGTCCGTTTGCCCATCAAAAGGATGCTTGAGATTGATTAGATTCCAAGATGAAATTTAACAATATTAGTGAGATATTATCTTTCCCCCCTTTTTGTTTAGCTGATTCGACTATTCGATCTATGGGGTTTGTTTCTTCCAATAGAACTTCCAATTCTTCGTCATTCAGCATATCTGTAACACCGTCGCTGCAGAGAATCCAGCAATCTCCCGGCAAAACCGTCTCTGTCAACTCATTGAATTCGAGGAATACATCCTCACCGCCTCCAATTGAATTTATTATCATATGTGAATCTGAACGATCTTTCCCAAAAAGTTCGGAGACAGAGTGATCTTTAGAAATTTGTTTGAGTAATCCTCTTCTAAAACGGTATAATCTACTGTCGCCCGCGCTGAAATAATAATATCTACCCTCGTAAATGAGGAGTGCAATTAGTGTTGAACCCATCCCCCGTTTTGCGGGATCTAATTTTGATTCTTGTGTAAGATATTCGTGTATATCTTTTACGGAATTTTCCAATATTCCTTTAAGATTGGCATTATCAAGTCCAGCTGGCAGATGTTTTATTACAGGCAACAATCTTTTTAGAACAGTTTCACTGGCTACATCGCCTGCGGCGTGTCCGCCCATTCCATCAGCAACCGCAAAAAATATCGTTTCTTTTTCTATTGTAAGATCATATTCTTTCTCATAAGAGGAATCTCTGAAAATGAAATCATCAACCGCAACCATATCTTCGTTGCGCGTTCTTACTATTCCGACATCACTAATTGCAGATGCAATAACTTTCATAGCTGCCTATGTAATCTGTACATAAAATTCTATATGTGCTATTTGCACAAAACTTTTATCTTCAAGTAATTGGGGCGCATTCGGATTAAGATTTTTACCGTTATATTTAGTTCCATTTGAGGAACCCAAATCGGTAATATGCCAGCCCTTATGCGGCACTAAAGTTATCTTAGCATGAGTTCCGGAAACCTCACTATACTTCCCAAAAATATTTACAAAACTTCCGTTTTTGCGTCCTATAATATCACCGTCTTTTGCATTAAAATTAACGTTGATTGCTTTATTGGCAAAAGAAATAGTGCCGATGGCAGAAACTGCGCTCCCGCTGCCTGCTTTCACTGTTTTTTCTTGTTCCGGAATTTGACCACCTCCGGTTGCAGATGCCGGTGTTGGTGTTGAAGAGGTCTGTGGAGTTCCATTTATTTCTTTAGCGGAAACTAATTTAGTTCCGTCTTGAGTGCAGATTTTACCCTTACCGGGATTACCGCATTTTGGACAGATCAAAAGTTCCTCACCGCATTGATCGCAATAAATTGAATCATTATCGATATCCGCTTTACATTTGCCGCAAGTCATAATTTGATATCCTCAAAAGTTAATGTATTGATATCATCATCCGTCATACTGCCTGTACACATTTGAAAGAGTCTGGTTCCCTGCTTCTGAAGAGCATGTTCAAAAATATTCCTCACGTCACGCGCATTGCCGAAATACTTATCTCTCTTGTCATAATAGTCAATAAAAAATTGATCGATTTTCTGTTCGGCATCCTCGGAAAGTTTCATGTTTTTCTTTTTAACAAACAATCTGAATATTGCACTCAACTCTTCGGGTTTGTAATCGGGGAAATCAATTCTTTGGGTAAATCTTGAAGGAAGTCCTTCATTCTGCTCTAAGAAACCTTTCATATTGTCGGTATAGCCTGCAATCACCGCTATGAACTTGCCTTTATCATCTTCTAATCGCTTAAGCAAAGTACCAAGAGCTTCCTGACCGTAATCATCCAGGTTTCCCTGCACTAAAGTGTATGCTTCATCAATAAAAAGTAAACCGCCGAGAGCGCTATCAATTAGTGCATGAGTTTTCTTATCGGTGGTTCCTTTGTATTGTCCAATAAATTTGGATCTATCGGCTTCAACGAGATGACCACGCGAGAGTAAACCTAAAGTTTTAAATATCTTACCGAGCAGACGTGCAACTGTTGTTTTACCGGTTCCGGGATTGCCTGAGAATACATAGTGCAAATTAAGTGTTGTAGATTTACCCCCGGAAGCTGAGCGCATTTTTTCCATCTTCACAAATTCTGCAAGCTGCTTTAGATTATCGTTAATACTGCTCAATCAGATCATATCATTTAGTTCACCGAAAATATCTTCCTGCGTTTGTTCTTCCTCGGCTTCAA
>JAENZU010000136.1 GCA_016841125.1 Melioribacter sp.
TAAAAGAGAATACTCCTCCGGCGGTTGTTTACAACGATTTGGGTACAACAATCAGTGTCATCAGGGATCTTTTCACTTCCGACATTTCCAAAGTTTTTATCGATTCCAAAAAGCTTTTTAAAGAGATCCGCGACTATGTTAAATTTGTTCATCCGGCGCTATTAGACAGAATTGAATATTACAAAGATAGCCAGCCAATATTTGATGTATTCAAAATTGAAGAGCAGATTAAATTTCTTCTCGGTCGTAAAGTTCCAATGCCCAGCGGAGGACACATTGTAATTGAACACACGGAAGCAATGACGGTGGTTGACGTAAATAGCGGTAGATATGCCGCAAAAAAAGAGCAGGAGTTAAACTCTCTCAAAACCGATCTCGAAGCAGCGCGCGAAATTGTTAGGCAGCTTAGATTGAGGGATATCGGCGGACTAATAGTTATTGATTTTATTGATTTAGAGGATGACAAAAATAGAAAAAAAGTTTTCGATGAATTAAAAAAAGAATTTAGAAAGGATAGGGCAAAAATTGCGCTTCTGCCAATGACAGATTTCGGTTTAATGCAGATTACCAGGCAGCGCATCAGAGAAAACATCGTTCAATCGATGCATGAAATCTGCCCATACTGCATGGGTACAGGACTCCTGTCCAAAAAATCAAATCTGATTCACGATATTGAAGATTGGCTTAAAAGATACAAAATACAGGGCAAGTTCAAAAATCTGCAATTGCATATTCATCCATCACTGGGTAGAAAGTTGAAAGAAGGCAATATATCAACCATCGCAAAACTGCAATTAAAGTATTTGATAAGAATAAAAATTGTAGAAAAAGAAAATATGAATCTTCAGGCATTTCAGTTTTTAGTTACTAAAACGGGTAAAGATATTACCGAAGAATTTGCTTGATTTGGTGGTTTTGTATCTATTCTCATTGGTTAATTATTTTCTTAATTTTACCTGGTTATTACATTTTAGTAAAACAAACGGGAGAATTTTATTATGAAATTTTTTATTGACACAGCTAACATAGATGAAATTAAAGAAGCTGCTGCGTTGGGAATTTTAGATGGTGTTACTACAAATCCCTCACTTGTTTCAAAGGAAGTAAAAAATTTTCGGGAACTTTTAGATGAAATTTTGGAAATTGTTGACGGTCCTATTAGTGCCGAAGTTGTTTCTACTGATTATGACGGAATTATGAAAGAAGCCGAAGATCTTTCTTCTATTCATCACAATATTGTTGTTAAAGTTCCATTAATAAAAGAAGGATTGAAAGCGGTAAAAACACTTACGGATAACGGAATAAAAACCAATGTAACATTGTGTTTTTCTCCTTCGCAGGCCCTTTTGGCTGCTAAGGCAGGTGCAACATACATCAGTCCGTTTGTGGGTCGTCTTGATGATATCAGTCACGACGGAATGGATTTGGTACGTCAAATCGTGCAGATCTACGATAATTACGGTTATGAAACTCAGGTTCTTGTTGCCAGTATAAGACATCCGCTTCATTTGGTTGAAGCTGGTTTAATAGGAGCGGACGTAGCAACGATGCCATTTTCAGTGATAGATAAATTATTTAATCATCCGCTTACGGATAGCGGATTGGAAAAATTTCTGAGTGATTGGAAAAAATTAAAACAATAGGTTGAAAATGAAGAAGACCAATTTTTTTGATATTCATCAAAAGTTAGGAGCAAAAATAATTGATTTTGCCGGGTACCAAATGCCGGTTATGTATTTATCGATGATTGAAGAACATAAGACCGTAAGGCATTCTGTTGGCGTTTTCGATGTGTCGCACATGGGAGAAGTATTTGTCCGCGGTGAAAGAGCGCTGGATTTTGTTCAGCATATCACCATTAATGATGCTTCTAAGTTGACCGATGGAAGAGTTCAATATTCAGCAATGTGCTATCCCGAAGGTGGTATTGTCGATGATCTTTTGGTTTATAAAATTGCCGACGATGAATTTATGCTGGTTATTAATGCTTCAAATATCGAAAAAGATTTTTACTGGATGAAGGACAACAATCAGTTTGGAGTTGACCTCGTTAATGAATCGGATGAGTTTTCACTGTTAGCAGTTCAAGGTCCTTTTGCCAAAGATACTATTCAAAAAATCTGCGATAAGAATTTGGATCTTGAATATTATTATTTCTTCAACGCAAAGGTTGCCGGTGTGGATATGATAGTTTCAAGAACCGGCTATACGGGGGAATTAGGTTACGAGCTATATTTCAAAGGCGATCAAAAAATTGCGGAAAAAGTTTGGAATGCAATTTTTGAAGCTGGTGAGAGCTATGGAATTAAACCGATTGGACTTGGTGCAAGAGATACTCTCCGCCTAGAGATGGGTTATTGTTTATACGGCAATGATATTGACCAAAATACAAATCCGCTGGAAGCTGGTTTAGGTTGGATCACTAAATTGAAAAAAGAAGAGTTTATTGGTCGGGATGCAATATTGAAAGTTAAAGAAAATGGCTTGAACAGAAAGTTGACTGCAATGATATCAGACCAAAAAGCATTTCCGCGACCCGGTTATGAAATAAGTGCAAGCGGTAAGGTGATTGGTAAAATTACCAGCGGAACTGTCAGTCCTATTTTAGAAAAACCGATTGCTTTAGGTTATGTGGATAAAGACTATTCTGATGAAGGCTCAAAAGTTAATTTTGTAATCCGCGGAAAAGAAATTCCGGCGGAAGTTGTTAAACTTCCTTTTGTGAAGAAGTAATTATGAAAATTAATGTTCTCCTTTCACCGCTCAATGCTGATGAACTGTTCTTTACCGGCAAAACCACTGTTGTAATTGATGTATTGCGTGCTACTACTACAATCACGGCATGCTTAGCTCACGGTGCAAAAGAATTGATCCCTGTAGATTCGATAGAATTTGCAATGAAGGTTTCGGGTAATGCGTTCGGCGGTCAGACAATTTTAGGCGGTGAAAGAAATACAAAAAAGATTGAAGGTTTTACTTTAGGTAATTCACCAATTGAATACACCAGCGAAAATGTCGCCGGTAAATCAATAATATTTTTTACTACAAACGGAACTAAAGCAATAGTAAGAGCAAAATTTTCAGAACATCTCCTGCTTTGTTCATTCAATAATTTGAATGCAGTAGCGCAGTATTTGCTTCAGTTAAATAATGATGTTAATATTTTATGTGCCGGCAGCAACGGAATGTTTTGTGTTGAAGATACGGTATGTGCCGGAATGCTGATAAAAGCTATGACAAAAATGAATAGCGAATTGGAAATAGCAGATGCAGGAAAAGCGAGCGTAATTCTGAATGACAATTACGGCGATTCCACAATTAATATTTTAAAGGATTGTGAGCACGGAGTAAAGTTAATCTCTAATGGATTTGAAGATGATGTTGAGTATTGTGCTCAACTCGATACTACCAATATTATCCCCGTTTATAAATCGGGTGTATTCAAGCCTCTTAACTTTGATCAGCGCTAAGTTAACTGAATATGGCTAAACAGAAAAAGCAAAATACTACAAATTCGGAGAGTTCTTTTTTCTCTTTTACTATCGAAAAGAAGATGAAGATCATTGGGATATTTCTTATCCTATTTGCTCTGCTGCTTCTGTTAAGTATCCTTTCATACTCAGGTTATGATCAGGCTAATCTTACTTACGGTTTCACAGATCTTTTCCGTGTATTCTCCTCAGATCCCGAATTTATCCAAAGAGCCGAAAGTACTCACAATTGGCTTGGCATTTTCGGCGCATATATCTCAGACTTTTTCATTAATTCTACAATCGGTTATTTCTCAATAATATTCCCAATTATGCTTTTCATTTGGGGTTACACGGTACTTAAACAGGAAAACTATAAATTAGCTGTTCACCTTTCTAATTTTCTTGTTGTTGTCGGTATTATCGTTGCTTCATTTTTCGGTATGCTTAGGTTTGAACTTGACATATTTGTGGATCTAAATGAGCTCTCCGGCAACATCGGTGGTTTTCTCGGTGCGGCACTCGGCAGGCTTCTGGGTGGTCTCGGCAGTATCATTCTGTTGCTGACTCTCTTCTTCGTTTCTTTAATGGTAGCCTTCGATGTTAAATTTTCAAAATTCATTTTATTTGTTAAGGATTTTTGGAATGATGCATTTAGTAACGAAGAAAGTGAAGCGGGTATCTCTGACTCAGAGGATAGTAAGTCGGACACAAATATTAAAAAAATAAAAGAACTGCGTAAGACCAAAAAGAAAAATGAAAGGGACGATGAGGAAAATATTGAAGAAGATGACGATAAGACTAAGATTAGAATTATAAGAAAGGAAGAAGAGGATAAAGATAAAGCAGTTGCTAATATTGAAGAAAATAAATCTGTAGAGGATTCAACTCCGGAGGATGATAAAAAATCAAAAGAAAAGAAAGAGAAAGAAGACGATGGCGATGATATTATTCCGGCAATTGATATTGCCAAAGAGGAGAGACTGCCGGATCAATGGGAAGAAGAACTTAAATACGAAAAACCGCGACTCGACTTTTTGGATGCACCGGTTGATGAGGATAAAAAAATTTCTGAGTTGGAATTAACTAAAAATGCCGAGCTGCTGAAAGATAAACTCGCTTTGTTTGATATTGAAATTGAAGATATTTCCGTAACTCCCGGACCAGTTGTAACGCTTTACGAAATTGTACCCGCACCGGGTGTAAAGATTGCAAGAATTGTAAGTTTAGAGCACGATATTGCATTAGCTTTAGCTGCCCGCGGTATTAGAATTATCGCGCCGATACCGGGTAAAAGCGCTATCGGTGTTGAGATTCCTAACTCGGAGTCTGCAATGGTAAACGCGCGCTCCATTCTATTAAAACTGAAAGATACTCAAGCTGAGCTTCCGCTTGCATTCGGTAAAACTATTATTGGCGATGTTTACATTGCGGATCTTGCTACAATGCCTCACTTATTGATTGCCGGCTCCACTGGCTCCGGTAAGAGTGTCGGTATTAATATGATTATTACGAGCCTGCTTTATTCTAAACATCCGTCTGATATTAAATTTGCAATTATCGACCCGAAGAAGATTGAATTATCGTTTTACAAAAAACTTAATAAACATTTTCTGGCTGTCTCACCCGATCTCGATGAAGAGATAATAACTAATCCGCAGAATGCTCTTTTACTGCTTAAAGCCGTGGAGCAGGAAATGGAAAAACGTTATGATAAACTTGCTAAAGCCGGCGTAAGAAATATTGTGGATTATAATAAGAAAGTTTCTGATCCGAAAAAGAAACCTGCCGATACCGATAAGATAAAACACCATAAAATTCCATACATCATCGTAATTATTGATGAGCTTGCGGATTTGATGATGACTTCCGGCAAAGAGGTTGAAGCGCCTATCGCGCGGTTAGCACAACTAGCACGTGCCGTTGGAATTCATTTAATTGTTGCTACACAAAGACCTTCGGTAAATGTCATCACCGGAGTTATCAAAGCAAACTTCAGTGCCCGAATTGCTTACCAGGTGGCAACCAAAATTGATTCAAGAACTATTCTGGACATGAATGGCGCCGAGCAGTTATTGGGCAGAGGCGATATGCTCTTTCTTCCCGGAGGAATGCCGAAGCCGATCAGAATTCAAAATGCATTCATTTCCACCGATGAAGTTGAAAAGATAACCAATCACATTTATGTACAGCAAGGTTATTCAAAAAGATATTTGCTTCCCTCAATGTTTGATAAAGCAACAACCACTAATGCCAGCATGCTTACAGATTTGGACCCGATGTTCAAAGATGCAGCACAAGTTATTGTCAGACATCAGCAAGGCTCCGTATCGTTACTGCAGCGCCGTCTCCGTTTGGGTTATGCAAGAGCCGCCCGTATTGTGGATCAATTGGAGCAAGCCGGAATTGTTGGACAAGCAGACGGCAGTAAAGCCCGCGAAGTTTTAGTTGAAAATGAAGAAGACCTAGAAACAATTTTAAGATCACTCTGAGATTCTATAAATGAAAATTAAATTTTTAATATTTGTAATATTATTTTTTGTGTCTATTCTGCATTCGCAGGATGCTCAATCAATACTAAATAAAATCCAAAATAAATTTGAGCAGGTTAAAGATTTTGAGGCTGATTTTTCTCAGTCAACCGGGTCATCTTCTTTTGATAATGCAATGAATATGTCCGGAAAATTTCAATATAAAAAAGAAAACAAATTTAGAATCGAAATGGAGAAACAAGTAATTGTTTCAAATGGCGAAACAATTTGGAATTTTGATAATAACTTAAACCGGGTTGTAATTAACAATGTGAGCGATGACCCGTCGGCATTTTCAATTGAAAATTACGTTTACGGATATCCCGCCAAGTGCGATATCGGATTGGTTGATGGAGATAAATCCCGGCAGACAATTCGTCTTAAGCCCAAAGATCACACACTCCAATTTAATAGTGTAGATCTTACTGCTAACCCGGAAGGACTTATAAAGAAAATCTCGGTGTTGGATTTAAACGATTATAGAATGACTATTGAATTGAGCAACATTTCAATTAACAATAACTTATCAGATTCCCAATTTAATTTTCTCCCACCTGAAGGAAGCAAAATTATTGATCTCAGATAAATTTAAAATATCCCAAATCCGGAATTCAGCAGGTTATATTTTACCTCTTATATTAACAGTCTTTTTTCTCTACTTAGCATTTCAAAATGTAGATATTGCCGAATCTCTGAATTTAATATCCAATATATCAATAACATGGTTTTTAATTTTTCTGCTTGTATTCAGTTTCTCTCATTTGTTAAGAGCAATCCGCTGGCAAGTAATATTATGGAGTGTGAAGAAGGATACTTCACTGCTTAATCTTCTCGGTTCACTAATGATTGGTTATGGCGTTAACTGTGTTGTGCCCAGGCTTGGTGAAGTTTACCGCGGGTTATTTGCCGGCAGGTGGGAAAACTTATCCCGTTCTTCAATGCTTGGTACAATTATTTTAGAAAGAATCATTGATCTGCTTGCATTGATATTTGCGGTGCTGGTGAGTGTGATGATTTATCAAGGGGATCTTTTCGAAAAAATCCAATGGCTTAAATCGACTATCTTTATTGGGTTTTCAGCAATGTTCGTTATAATAATTTTTCTAATTGCTTTGGTAAAACTTAAAGAAAAATTTTATAGCGGCATTCTTCGTTTTCTCGGGAAAATTTCTCAAAAATTGGCTGAGAAGGTTGCATATATTTTTTCTATGTTGACCGAAGGTTTTAGTTCAATCAAAAGTTTAAAGCAGTTCACAGTTGTCCTCATTCTCTCTGCAGCAATAATTATTGTTTACGGACTCACATCTTATTTAGCATTTTACATGCTGCGGATGGACGCAATACAGGAAGTGACATTTTCGATGGGATGGATTGTAATGACAATAGCAGCTTTCGGTATTGTTATACCTACACCCGGCGGAACGGGCTCATACCACGCATTGGTTATTTTTGTGCTTGTAAGTATATATAATTTTTCCGAAGAGGTTGCCGGAGCTTATGCGCTGCTAACGCATTTTGTATCTTACGTTGCATTCATCGGTTCAACCCTGTTTGCTATTTATTTTATTAACCGCCGGCATTCAAATAAAGGCGGACAAAAAGAAAATTTCCTAAGTGTATTTAAAATCAAACCGGGTGAAAAATGAAAAAGCTGTATATATTTTTTCTAATTGTGTTACTGGCAATTTCATTGCAGGCACAAGTGAATGTTACTGCTGTGATGGGTCTTAACTTTATGACTACTCCTTCCTTTAAAGATTATATAAATGCCAATTTTGCACCTGTTAACGATCAAATGCAGTCATTTAAAAGTTCGGTAGAATTTGCTGCCGAGGCTGATTATGCTGTTTCTCAAAATTTTGAACTAGGAATTGAATATGGATTACAGCTCGATTCTTATA
>JAENZU010000137.1 GCA_016841125.1 Melioribacter sp.
TTCAAATTATTTTTATTTAAGTTACATTTTATTTTGGATATAAAAATGGATTCTGCGGACGATCAAAAACTATATTGCGAAAAGTGTGAATTTGAATTGATCCAGTCTTCCATATTTTGCCCCGGCTGCGGTGTTGTATTTATGGAAGATATTTATTGTACAAATCATCCCAATGTAAATGCCGACGGTTATTGCGTTATCTGTCAAAAACCTTTCTGCAGAAATTGCGGTGCTTCTGTTCAGAATTTATTTCTTTGCTGGGACCATGAATCTTACGAAATTATTCAAGGAATGGTGAGAGTTTACGGTACCGCAGATCTTGCCAATGCTGAATTTATTAAGGATTGTTTAATTAAAGATGGACTTGAACCTTTTCTCTATTCGCGTAAAGCAACTCCGTAAACTATGGGTGGTCCCGATTATACGCTTTTCAGATCTTCAGGCGATTACAACGGTTTTGCCATCAATGAGTTTAAAATAATGGTGCCATTCAACGAAGTTTTAAAAGCAGAAAAAATAATTGAATCTTTAAATATTGACAATGAATTATGAAAGCTGAACTTTTAATAACATCGATATTACTTACTGTATTAATTTATTCATGTAAAAGTGACAATTCTGATGAAATAGAAAACGCCCAAATTGCAGCAGCAAAATCTGATGGTATTTTAACTCTGGTATCGGAAGAAGATATTTCAATAGCACCTCACAGTACAAGAGTGACAGAAGTATTCGGGACTTACACCGATGGCTATAACTGTTTTATTTTGGAAGCAATTGATAAAGTCCAATCGACGGCACCTGACGGCGGTGGCTATTTCGCATCTGTTTCTGCAGTTCCCCCTGAAACTCCAATAGGCTATCCTCTTTCGTTATTCGGGAATAGATTATTTGAACCACAAAGAAAAACCAGCTACTGCAGCGGATCCTCTTACGCTGTTTTTATTGAAACGATGAATATGATTTTCCCCGACGGTGCTGAACGCTTAACTGAAGACCGACTTGAATCTTTAAATATAGTTGAGAAAGATGGAGGCAGACGAGAAGACAACATCAAGTTTTGGGGAAAGTGGAACGACGATGGTTTCGGTAATCATTTTGCTTTAGTACAGTACTCCCGAATCGGCAGAGTAATTGAGCCAAGAAACGCCCGCCCAGGTGATTTTATGAATATCTCGTGGAAAAGCGGCAATGGTCATTCAGTTGTCTTTTTAGGATGGCATATCAGCAGAGATGGAAAATGGAATGTAGTATACTGGGCTAGTCAAAAAAGCACCAACGGTTTGGGTATTGGTATCGCTTCATTAGATCGAATAAAAAATGTAATGATAGTAAGAGTTACTGATCCCGAAAATTTATTTACATTTGATCCATCAAAAGAAACAAAAAGAAATATTGAAGGGATGACATTAAATTTTTAAGAGTACTAATTTCTCACAATTATAGTTGCTCAACTTGCTCGAAGCCAAAAATCTTATAAAAAAGTATAGAGATCTCACCGCTGTTGATAATTTGTCATTCAAAATTATGGAGGGAGAGATATTCGGGCTTCTCGGTCCCAACGGTGCGGGCAAAACTTCCACAATTAGAATGCTGCTTAATATTATCACTCCAACATCGGGAACTGTTTCATTTGATGAAATCAAAGAAGGAGAACAGATTTACAACTCCGTTGGGTATCTACCTGAAGATCGCGGTTTGTATAAAAAGAGCAAAGCTATTGATGTTATTAAGTATTTCGGCACATTAAAAGGTTTATCAAAAACAGATGTAAAAGTTAAAGCATCGGAATGGCTGAAATTGTTGAAAGTTGAAAATCTCGCGGATAAAAGAATTGAAGAATTATCCAAAGGCAATAAGCAGAAAATTCAGTTCATTTCCGCAGTGGTTCACGATCCCAAAATTCTAATATTAGATGAACCCTTTTCCGGTTTCGACCCAATCAACCAGGAATTAATTACCAACATAATTTCCAAACAGCGCGAAGCAGGAAGAGTAATAATTATTTCGACGCACTTAATGAATATTGCAGAAAGTCTATGTACAGATATTCTGCTAATAAATAATGGGAAAGAAGTATTAAAAGGAAAACTTGATGAGATCAAAAAGAGATTCGGTAAAAACACTTACCGTGTTGAATTTATTGGCGATATCTCATTTATTGAAGATCTGCCTGAGATAATTGATTTTAAATATGGTAACGGGAATGCAGAAATCTCTCTCGCCGATGGGACTTCTCCCTCTTCCTTCCTAAAAAAAATAACAAATGAAATTGAGGTTACTCATTTTACTTATCTTCAGCCGACATTGAATAATATATTTTTGGAAACCCTTGCATACAAAGGGAATTATAAAACCTAATGAAAAAAATTTTAATAATAGCACAATGGGAATTTTTCGAAAAAGTTAGGAAGAAATCTTTTTTAATTTCGATAATTATTACACCATTGATATTTCTGGCTATTGGTTATTCAACGGGGCTCCTGAACCCAGTAGAAAGAAACAATATACCTGTTCCGATAGGAATATTAGATTTCACAAAACAGTACTCAAATAGAATTATTGCAGATTTGAGTGATTATTACTATTCCGACGGACAGCCTAAATTTATACCAATACTGCTTCGGGAAAATCCAAATGACAGGAATTATTACGATAAAGATATTGAGGACAATATAATTGCCGGTTACATTTTAATTACAAAATCAATCAATAATATCACTTCATTCGAACTGCGGACCGGGAACCAATTAAACAATATTCAAATTGGGTTGATCAATAATACCTTACTGAAATCTGCCGCAATAGTTGACGCAAAAGAATATGGATTAGGTGCGGAAGGACTAAATAAATTAAGCGAAAATTTAAATATCAAATTAGTCCATTTAAAAAACCGAAGCGATACCGAAGCCGAAATGGTTAAAGCATTTTTTACAGGCTACATTTTTATTATGCTTCTTCTAATTATGATAATTTTTGCGGGCGGCATGTTTGTAAGAAGCATGGTTGAAGAAAAATCAAACCGTATAATGGAGATACTCCTCTCGAGCTGTAAAATAAATACGCTGCTGGCAGGTAAAATTATTGGCTTAAGCTTTCTTGGACTTTTTCAGCTTTTAATTTGGGTAATTTTCGGATACTTTATGCAGAGTAATGACCTGGTTTCATTAGAAGCGGGCAGCACATTATATTTGCAGTTAGCCTATTTTATTTTAGGCTACATGATATATACTTCAATTTTCGTTGGTCTCGGCTCAATCGTAAATTCCGAACACGACGCACAACAGATAACCGGCAATCTTAGTTTAATAATGATAATACCAATAATTATTTCAACTCAAGTAATTCAATCACCTAATTCCCTGCTTGCAAATTTACTTACTTTTTTTCCTCTTACAACTGCACCGGTTATGATATTAAGGTTAAACATATATACTCCGCCGATATGGGAAATTGCGGCTTCTCTGCTAATTTTGCTTTTATCTATTTATTTATTGATATTCATTTCTTCCAAGATATTTAAAATTGGGATTCTTTATTATGGAAAACGACCGTCTCTTAAAGAACTATTGAGCTGGATCAAAGACTGATGCTTGTAATAATATCGATTTTAGCAGCAATAATTCCAATGGTATCTTATCTGCTCATTATCTGGATGATGGATAAGTATGAGCGCGAACCTTTAACATATGTGGCTCTGCATTTTTTTTGGGGTGCTTTTGGTGCTATTCTATTTGCGATAATTGGAAGCACGATCGTGTCGATGCAGATGATGTTTATTGTGAGAGATTCAGAGTCGCTCTCTCTATTGGAAACTATTTTAGTTGCACCGTTCGTTGAAGAAATAACTAAGGGAATCTTTCTGATTGCAACAGTTGCAAATCGCAAATTTGATAACTTAACAGATGGTTTGGTTTACGGCGGCGCTATCGGGTTAGGATTCGGAATGACAGAAAATTTCATGTACTTTTTATCTTACGGAGATACACTTAGCAGTCTGATCGTGCTGGTTATTATCAGATCGGGATTTTCCGCTGTAATGCATTGTATAGCCACGGCAATATTTGGTGCATTCCTTGGTATTGCTAAATTCTCCACTTCCAAAATTCGTTTTATGTTTCCGGTTATCGGATTATTCATCGCAATGTTCATTCACTTTTTATGGAATTTGAGTGTAAGTTTTGAAAATACTTATATTCTCGGAATCTTGTTTATGCTGATTATAATTATAATTTTCTTTGTTGTATTCGGTCTTTCTTTAAGTAATGAAAGGAAAATAATTTCTCGGGAATTACTTGATGAGTCTGATACCGCTTTATTCCCTGCCGAACATGTTACGATTCTACTATCTAAAAGGAAAAATTCAAAAGGCTGGATTGCTGAAAGTATACGGAAAGAATATATTAAATTATTGACCAGACTGGCATTTAGAAAAATGCAGATGAAAAAATCGACCGGGGCAAAAAGAGATTTTTACGAAAGCGAAGTAAATACTTATAGGAATAAAATACGAATCATACTCAATCCTAATTCGGATTTAGAAACAACCACGGAGGTTTTATAAAATGGGAGCTATCGGCATATTCGGCGGTACATTCGATCCTATCCATTACGGTCATCTTATTACGGCTCGTGCCCTATTGGAAAAAAGGGATTTGGAAAAAATCATTTTTATTCCCTGCTATATATCGCCCCATAAAACCGAACAGGAAAGCAGTTCATCAATCCATCGTTTGAATATGCTGAAACTGGCAATTGAAGGAAATAGCAAATTTGATTTTTCCGATTTTGAAGTAAGCAGAGAAAAAATTTCTTATACTCTAAATACGCTTAAGCATTTCAATAAAAAAAATAGCGATATTGAATTGATAATCGGCTTCGATAATTTAATAAAGTTCGATACATGGCATAAACCGGATAGCATTCTTGCCCTCGCAAAACTGATTGTAATGAAGAGGACTATTGATCAGAAGGTTGAATTCATACACGACTACGATACTAAAGCTACATTTGTGGATACACCTACAATCGAGATTTCTTCTACAGATATTAGAAACCGGGTAAAAACAAATAAACCAATTACTTACTTTCTACCTGAAAATGTACAAGAGTATATTGACAAAATGATGTTATACAAAAGCTGATAATCATGTTGGATAAAAAAATATTTGATGGCATATTTAAGCGAGATAAACGTTTTGTCTCTCGTGCAATTTCGATTGTAGAAAGCAGTGAGGTGAATTCGGTTGAGCTGCTTAAACAAATACATTCCAAAACGGGTAATGCTTATCGCATTGGAATAACAGGTCCTCCCGGCGCAGGTAAATCTACAATTACAAATCAGTTAATAAAACTTTTCCGTAAGCAGAACAAATCGGTAGGAGTAATTGCGGTTGACCCTACAAGCCCATTTACAGGAGGTGCACTTTTAGGCGACCGTGTAAGGATGAACGATTCCCACAACGATCCTGATGTTTTTATTAGAAGTATGGCTACACGCGGTTCTTTGGGCGGGCTTTCGAAAAAAACAATTGATGCCGCCGACGTGCTCGACGCAGCGGGATTCGATTACATAATTTTCGAAACTGTGGGTGTTGGTCAGTCCGAATTGGATATTGCACAAACCGCCGATTCAACTATAGTTGTATTGGTTCCGGAAAGCGGTGATGCAATTCAGGCAATGAAAGCCGGGTTGATGGAAATTGCCGATTTTTTTGTAATGAATAAAAGCGACAGACCGGGCGCAGAAAATGCTATCTCTGCTCTGAAGACTATTCTTTCACTTAAAGATAATCACTCGAGAGATTGGGGAATAGAGATTGTACAGGCTGTTGGAACTGAAAATAAAGGGATTTCCGAAATTGCCGATACAATTCAAAAGCATAAAAACTTTTTGACCAGTACAAATCTACTTACTGAAAAAAGAAAATCGAACATGAAGCTTAGAATTAGAAACATTATAGATGAAAAATTGAGACATGAAATTTGGGCTGACGACCGAATTGATTTTCTTAATGAGTCTATAGGTTCGGTAATTTCCGCAAAGGTTTCACCGTATCAATTATCGGAAGAAATTATTAAAAAATACAAACTTGATATCGCTCAATAAAAATCGAAAAATATGAAGAAGATAGGCACGAACTTAAAGCAGGACGAATCCTTTCTTAAAAGAGAAGATTACTATAAAAATTTGGTGAGAAAGTTAAACGGAGTAAGAAAGAAAACCGAATTAGGAGGCGGCGAAAAAGCTATCGAACGCCAGCATTCCAAAGGTAAACTGACTGCACGTGAACGCATTGCCAAATTAATTGATGAGGGCAGCAAATTTCTTGAACTTAATACTTTTGCTGCTCATGATATGTATACAGAATATGGAGGCGCTCCCAGCAGCGGTACAATTTTCGGTATTGGGAAAATTCACGAAAGGGATGTGTTGATTGTTGCAAATGATGCAACCGTAAAAGCCGGTGCTTGGTTTCCAATAACCGCTAAAAAAAATCTGCGCGCACAGGAAATTGCAATGGAAAACAGATTGCCAGTGGTTTACTTGGTTGATAGTGCCGGCGTTTTTCTTCCGCTGCAGGAGGATATATTTCCGGACAAAGAACACTTCGGCAGGATCTTCCGCAATAACGCCAGAATGTCTTCGATGGGCATTCCGCAAATTGCTGCTATAATGGGTCCATGTGTTGCCGGCGGCGCTTACCTTCCCATCATGAGTGACGAAGCATTAATAGTTGAAGGACAGGGCTCAGTTTTTCTTGCCGGTTCCCATTTGGTAAAAGCTGCAATCGGCGAAAATATTGATAACGAAAGTTTAGGCGGAGCAGTGGTTCAGTCGAACATTTCTGGTGTTACCGATTATGTAATGAAAAATGACGAGGAATGTTTAGAGCAAGTTAGAAGTTTGATCAATAAAAACTCAGTTCCGGATAAAGCAGGATTTAATAGGGTTGCACCTTTGTCTCCCAAATATTCAGCTAAAGAAATTTATGGGATCCTATCGGAAGATCCGCTTAAACAATATGATATGTACGAAATTCTTGCAAGGATCGTTGATAATTCCGAAATTGATGAATACAAAGCCGGCTATGGTAAAACTATTATTACCGCTTATGCCAGAATCGATGGGTGGTCGGTGGGTATTGTTGCAAATCAGCGATCAGTAGTAAAATCTGCAAAAGGTGAAATGCAGATCGGGGGTGTAATTTATTCTGACAGTGCCGACAAGGCAACTAGATTTATAATGAACTGTAACCAGAAAAAAATTCCACTCATATTCCTGCAGGATGTTACCGGATTTATGGTAGGCAGTAAAGCAGAGCACGGCGGAATAATCAAAGACGGTGCAAAAATGGTTAACGCAGTTGCCAATTCAGTAGTACCTAAAATTACTGTAATTGTCGGAAATAGTTTCGGTGCAGGCAATTATGCCATGTGCGGAAAAGCTTACGATCCTAGATTTATTTTTACCTATCCGAATTCCAAAATTGCGGTTATGGGAGGTGCACAAGCTAGTAGTGTAATACTGGATATTAAAATCAAACAGATGCAGAAAGCCGGGAAGGAATTAAGCGATGAGGATCAGAAAAAAATCTTGGAGGATATTCAGAAATCTTATGAAGACACAAGCAGTCCGCTGCATGCCGCCGCGCGTTTATGGGTTGATGAAATTATTGATCCGGCTGAAACACGCTACTATATTTCAAGATCGATTGAGGCTGCTGACAATAGTCCGATTACAGAAAAGTTTAACGTTGGAGTAATCCAAACTTAACAGCCGATGTAACGGGATATAACCAATCTCTGGATTTCAGAAGTTCCTTCCCCTATTTGCAGCAGTCTTTGATCGCGGTAGAATCGTTCGATAT
>JAENZU010000138.1 GCA_016841125.1 Melioribacter sp.
TCATCCCTTTTGAGGATGAGTTTTTTTTTACTTGATTAATTTTTGTTGATTTTGAAATTATCTTCTTCTTTTATTTCCGCCTTTTCTTTTATCTCTCGGCGGGCGGGCTTCGTGTACCGTCATAGGTTTACCGTTTAATACATAGACATTTAATTCTTTAATTGCTGCTTCAGCCTCGGCTTTACTCGGCATCTCGACGAATCCGAATCCTTTGGAAACACCGCTAAACATATCTTTAATCAATTTGATAGAGTGAATTTTTCCATATTTTTCGAACGTTTGCTGCAAATCTTCTTCAGATGTTTCAGATGCTAAATTACCCACGAAAATATTCATTCTTCCTCCTTTATATATTGGAATATTTTATTAAATCTCTTAATCTATCAAACTTTGAATATCAATTCTGCGTTGTATACAGATTTAAGGCAAAAATTTGATGAGGGACCTTTGGTCTTGCTCATTTCTAGACCAAACTCAAGTTACGCATAAATGCAGCTATCTCAAAATTTTTATTGTTTTTATTGCCTTTTCAGTATTAAAACTGCCTAAATATTAAAGTTTGCCAACTTTAGTTGATAATGAAAATATTTAAAACTTGGTAACCCATTCATTGTAATAGGTAAATCACATTGCTTCATCTAATATTTTAGGCTAAATTTATTTTGAATTTATTAAAAGAATAATCCTAAATGATAAAAGTAAATATCCCGGAAGAATTAATAAATGAATACAAGAGTGCGGAAGTTTATGCAAGATCCCACTACGAAAACTTTCCGGTAATTTCTTTATTTCTGCCGGAACAAATAAGATCACACGTTGCGGTAGTTTATAAATTTGCACGACTTGCCGATGATATTGCTGACGAAGGAAATCTGCCTCCGTCTGAAAGGTTGGACTCTTTGAAAGATTTTCGTACTGAGCTGCAAAAGTCATTCGAAGGATCGCCTCAATCCGAATTTTGGAAGGCATTAATTTATACGGTTAATTCTTTTTCTTTATCGCATAAAAATTTTTTTGATCTTCTATCCGCATTTGAACAGGACATCAGTAAAAAAAGATATTCAAACTTTGAGGATTTATTAGATTACTGCAGCAGATCGGCAAACCCGGTCGGCAGAATAATTTTAGAATTTTTTAACATCCGTTCTGAAGAGGCAGTAAAGTATTCGGATAATATTTGTACTGCGCTGCAGTTAACGAATTTTTATCAGGATATCAAAATCGATTTGGAAAAAGACCGTATTTATCTGCCGGTAGATGAGATGCAAAAATTTGGAGTTGATGAAAAATCATTTGTGAAAGATGAAAATAATTCTAACTTTAAAAGCTTATTGAGATACCAGATTGAAAGAGCCGACATGCTCTTTCAAGAAGGTAAAAAACTGATTCCTTTTCTACCAAGTTCTCTCAAATATCAAATTAAATGGACCATTTTAGGCGGGGAAGAAATTTTGAAAAAAATTAGATCAATTGATTATGAAGTTTTGACAACACGTCCGAAATTAACAAAAATTGATTATCTTCGTCTAATGATTAAATCATTTTGGAACACTGGATGAACAGCCAAGCCAAGGAAATTGCAAAGAGCAGCAGAAGTAGTTTTTATTACGCATTTAGCTTGCTTCCGACAGATAAGCGGGATGCGATGAATACCGTTTATGCATTTTGCCGTCAAACCGACGATATAGTGGATGATATCGGAGATAGCGATGATCTTAAATATGACAAGCTTCACAAGTGGCGCATCGAACTTGAAAAAGCACTTTACGGAAATTCTGATTATCTACTTTTAAATAGGCTATCTAAAATTATTCAGCAGTTTAATATTCCACTTGAGCCGTTTTTTGATCTTATCCTGGGAATGGAGATGGATCTTCAGCAAAAAAGGTACTTAACGTTTGATGATTTGCGCCAGTATTGTTATGCGGTTGCTTCAACCGTTGGATTAATGTGTATTGAAATTTTTGGGTATAAAAATAAATCAACGCGTGACTATGCAGTAAATCTGGGTCTTGCTCTACAGTTAACTAATATTTTAAGAGACGTTAAAACCGATGCAGAAAACGGAAGGATCTATTTACCACAAGATGATCTAAAAAAGTTCGACTACTCTGAAAATGATTTGATAAATAATGTTTACTCTGAAAACTTTGTAAAAATGATGAGCCACGAAGCAAGCATTGCACACGATTATTTTAATAAGGCAAACAGCTCCTTAGATTTCGATGACAAACCGGCGATGTTCGCAGCAAGGGCAATGCAGCATATCTATTATAAATTACTCAGAAAACTTGAAGCTCAGAACTTCAATGTTTTTGAAGACCGGATAAATGTTTCAAAATTCGAAAAAGTGTCAATTGCATTGGGTGTGTGGGCAAAATACAGTCTAGTATATTAATGCTAAATGTTGTTATTATCGGAGGAGGATTCGCAGGTTTATCTTCAGCCGTCCACCTATCAAAAAAAAATATTAAAATTACCCTGTTAGAAGCTTCGCCCAAATTAGGCGGACGCGCTTATTCATTAATATTACCGGACAAAGATGATGTTATTGATAACGGTCAGCATATAATGATGGGGTGTTATACCGATACACTTGAATTTTTAGACGTGATCGGTGCATCAGATAAAATTGAAACGCAAGAAAATTTAAAAGTCACTTTTACGGCTGGTGATCGTAAACAGTATTCACTCGATGCATCCGGTTTAACATATCCGTTTAATCTTATAAAAGCTGTGTTGAAGTACGATGCCTTAAATTTTAAAGAAAAATTAAATGTGCTTAAATTATTCGGAAAGCTTCGCTTCATCAATAAAAATAAGCTGAAAAATCTGACGGTTAGAGAATGGCTGATTACAGAAGGACAATCTGAAAATTCAATAATTGCACTTTGGGAAATTTTAGCAGTAGGAACTTTAAATAGCAGTATCGAAAATGCAGGTGCCGCATTGTTTTGTGAAGTTCTGATCAATATGTTTACCAAGGGAAACAAAGCTTCAACTATAATTCTTCCGGCAACCGGATTAAGTGAGATGTACTGTGAAAAATCACTTGAATATGTAACGGCAAACGGGGGTGAAGTTTATCTTTCCGAACGAGTTGAATCTTTTAAGATCACAAGTAATAAAATTAGCGAAGTAAAAACTAATAAGCGCATAATTGAAGATGTTGATTTTGTAATTTCGGCTGTGCCTTTTTATGAATTCGAAAAATTGTTTCCCGACCGCTACAAATTCAGCGGAGACGTTTGGGAAAATTCTCCTATCCTTTCCGTACACATCTGGCTGAAGGATAATCCATTTAAAGAAAGATTTTACGGTATGATCGATTCTGAAGTACACTGGATTTTTAATCATTCAAAACATATAACATTAGTTGTGAGTAATGCTGAAAAATTATCAAAGTTTGAAAATTCTGAAATTTTTGATTTAGTCTGCTCGGAAATAGAAAAATATTTTTCTATATTTGATAAAAAATTAGTGACAGATTATCAAGTGATTAAAGAGAAACGAGCAACCTTCATTCCTACTATTAAAAATACGCGCGCCAGAAAAAACATAGTTTCTATATTTGATAATTTATTAATAACAGGGGATTGGACTTCGACCGGACTGCCGGCAACTATTGAAGGCACTGTAAAAAGCGGAAGGCAGGCGGCAGATAATATTCTTTCTAATTTGAGTTGATATGATTGGTACTTCTTATTACTTGTAAATAAATAATTTTCCTATGTTTCATTAACACAAAAAGATTGGAGGAGTTATGTCGAAGTTAAAACAAAAGTTATTTGAAAAGATTGAAGATTGGAGACCGAGAACCACAAAGTTACTTAAAGAACACGGTGATGTTAAAATTGGTGAAGTAACTATTTCTCAAGCCATAGGCGGTATGAGAGGCGTTAAGTCCTTGGTAACTGATATTTCTTACCTTGACCCCATGGAAGGAATCAGATTCAGAGGATTTACAATTCCGGAAACACTGGAGAAATTACCAAAAGTTCCCGGTAGAGAAATGCCTTACGTAGAAGGATTTTTCTACCTTCTTTTAACCGGTGAAATACCATCGGATGAAGATGTTAAAGATGTTGCCGCAGAATTTAATAAACGCCAGCATGTACCTCAATACGTTTTCGATATGCTGAGAGCACTACCGAGAGATACTCATCCGATGACGATGTTTTCTGCAGCAATTGTTGCAATGCAGCGTGAATCAATATTTGTTAAAAAATATAATGAAGGCATCAATAAAATGGATTACTGGGATCCTACTTATGAAGATGCTCTCAATTTATTGGCAAAACTGCCTCAAATAGGTGCCTACATCTACCGCATTAAATATAAGGGCGATACAGTAATACCGCCGGATACCTCACTTGATTTGGGCGGAAACTTTGCACACATGATGGGAATTGATAAACCTTACGATGATGTAGCTCGCCTCTACTTTTTGCTTCACAGCGATCACGAATCCGGCAACGTTAGTGCACATACAGGACACTTGATCGGCAGTGCGCTTTCGGATGTTTACTATGCAATTTCCGGTATGATCAATGGTTTAGCTGGTCCTCTTCACGGACTTGCGAATCAAGAGGTTCTCCGCTGGATACAAGGCGTTCACGATCAAATGGGCGGAAAAATTCCGACCGAAGAAGAGATGAAACAATTTGTTTGGGATACTCTTAATTCAGGTCAGGTAATTCCTGGGTTCGGGCATGCTGTTCTTAGAAAAACCGATCCCCGCTATCAAGCTCAAAGAGAATTCTGTCTGAAGCACTTACCGAATGATCCCTTATTCAAATACATTGATGTTCTTTATAAAGTAGTTCCGCCAATATTGGTTGAACAAGGTAAAGCCAAAAATCCGTGGCCTAATGTTGACGCTCAATCGGGCGTTATTCAATGGTATTATGGAATTACGGAATATGAATTCTATACAGTTCTTTTTGGTATCGGCAGAGCATTGGGAGTTTGTTCAAATATAATCTGGGATAGAGCTTTAGGTTATCCCCTCGAAAGACCAAAGTCACTTACTACTGCTATGCTAGAGGAAATTGTTGGTATAAAATAGTTCTCAAATCTTATATGCTAAAGTGTTTATGCCGGACCTCTGGTTTAGCCAGTGCTCCGGCATTTTGTTAAGTTCTAAAATTAATTATTAGTGGTTATATGATAAATGACTTAAAAGAATTTTCCGGCATACTTAAAGCTGGTAAAGCATCAATAGAAAAAAGCGAAGCCGCTGATTTATTAGAATCGTTCAATAATCTTATTGCCGATGCCCTTAGCGAAGGGAAATTAAATTCAGAAGAAAATCTTATAACTTTGGCTGAGATATTTGAACAGGTTTTCCCGTCTCAATTTGCTCACGAGTTGGCTCATAATTTAGACTCTGAAATATACTTTGACCTGGGTGAATATTTATTGCGTTCGGTTAACCCTGAAGATAAATCAGTTATTTACGGGTACCTGGATTTGTTCAGGCTTTCTGAATTTCTTGTAAAAATTTACGACCAGCCGAGGTGGAGCGATCTTATTTATAATCTTATTGCTAAAAGTAATTTTACCGTTGATAAATTAATTCAGCAGCGGGTGAAGGACTACCGCACGAAAAATGTTTTCACAATTCTAAGAGGGGATAATCAAGATTCTCTTACCTGGCAGGCTGCATCTGAAAAAATAAACTATTACCGATTAAAAATTTGGCAAACGTTAGAGAATGAAAATGCGATCGATTCTAAAGTTGGATTCCTGTTGGACAATTCGTTAGAAATGGTTTTACTGGATTTGGCTTGTCTATCCGGCGGAATGGTAAATATAATGATTCCCGCAAATTCGGTGCCACAGCATATTGTTTACATTCTCAACCAGACTGAAGCTGCATTATTATTTGTCACTGATGAAAAACAGTTAGCAAAAGTGAAATCAATAAAAGCTGAATTACCACACTTAAAAAAAGTGGTAATGATAAAAGGGAACAGTGCGGAAAACTGGGTTTTATCTCTGGAACAATTTTTTTCGACAATGCAAGAGAGTGAGACCGGTGAAAGATTAAATGCGAATTTGGAGAAGCTTGAGACTGATTCACTTGCAACTATTATGTACACTTCCGGTACAACAGGTGAGCCCAAAGGAATTATGTTTTCTCAGGGCAATATAATATTTAAACGTTTTTGCCGCGCTCTTGCTCTGCCTGAAATTAATGATGATGATAAGTTCCTTGCCTATCTCCCGCTGTTTCATACATTCGGCAGATACCTGGAAATGATGGGAACTATATTTTGGGGAGCGGAATATGTCTTTATGGAAAATCCCTCAGTTGATGTGATGATTGCAAATATGCAGAAAGTGCAGCCCACAATTTTTATCAGTATTCCTAAAAAGTGGGTTCAGCTTTATGATGAAATTACAAACAGAGTTGATATAGAACTTGCTGATGAAGCAGATATTGTAAGCTCTGTAAAGGAAGTTACCGGTGGTAAATTAAAATGGGGTCTCTCTGCAGCAGGTTTTCTGCCGCCGGAAATTTTTCAATTTTTTCAAAAGTACGGCGTGGAATTAATGAGCGGATTCGGAATGACTGAAGCTACCGGCGGAATTACGATGACGCCGCCGGGAGAATATTTGCCAAATTCACTCGGCAAACCGTTACCGGGTGTTGAAATAAAGGTTGCGGAAGATGGTGAATTATTAATACGCGGCAATTATGTAATGAAAGGCTACTTCAGTATTCCCGATGAAGAAACATTTGATAGCGAAGGCTGGTTTGCAACGGGTGACGTAATGAAGATGGATGAGCATGGTTTTATTGAAATTATTGATAGGAAAAAAGAAATCTATAAGAACATCAAAGGAGAAACAATTGCTCCGCAAAAAATTGAAAATCTTTTCCGCGATTTTGAATATATAAAACAAGTTTTTCTCGTCGGTGATCATCGTTTATTTAATACAGTGCTTATTTACCCCGATTATGATTCTGAAAATTTTCTTGTTTCAGGTATGGATGAAAATAAGAAAAATGAGTACTACTCTTCCGTTATTGTTACAGTTAATAAGTTTCTGGCACCTTTCGAACGAATTGTAGACTACAGAATAATTGACCGCCCCTTTTCTCTTGAGCAGGGGGAATTGACACCCAAAGGCACATACAAACGGCGTGTGATAGAAGCGAACTTTGAAAACGTAATTGAGGATATGTACAAAAAACATTACTCAGATCTTCGTGTTGCTAATATTGAAGTTCGTATTCCCAATTGGTTCCTTCGCGAAAAAGGCTGCCTCAGCAGAGACATCGTGCAAATGTCCGATTCGATTTCAATTCCAAAACTTCAACAGGAACTGAAAATTAAAAGATGCGGTCCCGAAAATATATTTATTCAAGTTGGAGATTACTGCTACGAATATAAATCACGCTACCTTGATCTTCAGCCATTTTTGACCAATCCTTTTTATTGGGTTGGTAATGAAGCGCTTTATAATTTCTGCGGGGTTTCGATATTTCAATGGTACAGGCAGGATAATCCGGAAGAACATTTGGGTTTCAATAGTAAGATTAAAGAACCGAAATTACATCCAAAAACACTAACACGATTGAGGGATTTATTCAGCGCCGGTGAAAAATCTTTGTATGGTTTACATTTGGCTGCAATTTTATTGCAATCGGGCAGTGCAGATGAAGCAAATGTTGGGATTCAATATTTCGCATTCATTCTGAAAGATGAATCACTTCCAATTTACAAATTAACTTTGGAGATTTTACTTCGTCCCACTTTGACAGATACGCTAACTGCACGCCGAAATATGTTTCTTGCAGTTTTATCTAAACTTAAAGGTGCCGATCTTAA
>JAENZU010000139.1 GCA_016841125.1 Melioribacter sp.
AATCGGGGCTGGATATTCCCAACGTGAATACAATTATAGTAAATAGAGCGGATCGATTCGGATTGGCAGAACTACACCAATTGCGCGGTCGTGTTTGGCGTTCCGATAAACAGGCGTATGCTTATTTAATAGTACCGTCTCTTGACACAATCACAAAAAAAGCTGTTCGCAGACTGCAGGCAATTGAAGAATATACAGAGCTTGGAGAAGGTTTTAATTTGTCTATGCGCGATCTGGAAATACGAGGCGCGGGTAACTTGCTCGGCACCGAACAAAGCGGTGCGATCGATACGGTTGGTTTTGATCTCTATGTGAAAATGCTGGATGAAGCAGTTGAAGAATTGAAGCAGGATGAATTCAGCGATATCTTTAAAGAACTTCCGAAAATAACCGAACGATCCGAACCGACTATTGATACTTACTTTGAAGTGGGAATTCCAAATTCATATATGCCCGATCAATCGGACAGACTCAGTTTTTATACCGCACTCTTTTCAATGATGCGGATTGAAGAACTTGATGAGATACTTGAAGAGATGGAAGACCGGTTTGGTAAAATACCGGTTAATGTACAGAGGCTTATTCAAACTGCAGTACTTCGATACTATGCCTCGATAGCACTATTTGAAAGGATAGTTATTCAGCGAAATAAAATTACTATAATTCTACCAAAGGCAGAAAGGGAAGAGTTTTACAAAAATAAATTTACCGGACTGCTGCAATATATTTTGGATAACTACAAAAAAGATGTTCAATTTAAACAGACAGATAAAGCAATGAAGCTTGATATGATTAATAAATTTACTGCACCCGAAAAATCGATGGAGTATTTAATGGAATTCTGCAAAGTTGTTATTAAAGTTACGAGTGAAGAATCTTCTCCTGCAGAAGTCAATTAATGAGAGTATTAAATAATCGAGATTATTGAACTTCAGAATTTAGTTCTTAAAAATGTTGTTGATGAAATTAACCGTAATCAAGGAGTGCCGGTATCGTTTAACAGCGTGATGCTTGAAAAGAAAGAAGAGAATAAATTTACTGGGAAGATTCAATTGTCTGAATCGAGCCATATATGGTATTTGGATATTACCGTTTGGATTGAGGGAAAAGAGATCTATTGGCAGATTGATGATCACGCTGCCTATTCATTTGAACTAACATAACTCTCAAGGTATTGCAGCATTTCAGATCTAAACTACTTGAAGGTTTTTACTTATTATACCTTCAAGGAAACAAGTGCCCGGATATAATTTTCATACCTTGAAGGAAAACGATCCTTTTTCATTTATTGTAAATCTGTGAATATCCGTTAAATCCGTGTCATCCGCGTGCTATTTTTTTATTTCAAAAGCATTAATTTTTTAACTGTCTGAAATCTTCCCTCTGCTTCAAACCGGAGAAGATAAACACCGCTTGCCAATCCGTTTCCGTTAAATCCAATTTTGTGCGGACCGGGCAGCAGCTCTCTGTTCAGCAGCGTTTTTACTTCTCTGCCGAGAATGTCGTAAACCTTAACTACTGTGCGGAGTGATGCTTTTCCTATCCCTTCAATCACCGGCAGATTGAATTCTATCGTAGTAGAAGCATTAAACGGATTGGGATAATTATTCGAAATGCTGAACTCATTAGGGAAAAGATTTTGATTCTGAGAATTTAATTTGGGGATTTCATTGAAATAGTAATCAACCAATTCCGGTGCTTTCTCTTTTAATTTGGTGAGGCTGTTTAAATTGTCGGTTCCTCTCGCCATGTAAATAGCATAAACAACTTCCTGCGTATCTCCCGGCGCCATTGTGAAAGGACCGGAAGACATCATGTGTCTTCTATCACCTTTACGATAAGTTCTGAAAGGTGATCCTTCATACCAACCGGTTTTTCCAACAGGATCTCCACTTAAACCAAATGTGGAGGTATTGTTTGAGGAGGGATCAATCATTGATTCACCAAACCAAGTTAGTCCTTGCATTTGATTATATGTTTGTAGCGAACCCTCATATATCCCTAAATCAGCATCAGCATAAAGGTATGATTTATCGAAAAACATATAAGCGGTCATTTCTAGATTTTTATAACCGTAAATCCAACTGTTATTAAAGAATGCAGAGTCACTGGACATACTCCTTACTTTTGGTCCTTGAATCAGCAAATGTCCAAGTGCCGGAGGAGGAGTGCCATAATGACCTTCATCATCATTATCTCCGTTGTAGATATAACTAAGACTCAATGTTGTATCGCAGCCCACGAAATCATCATTGGCATTACCGAGATCATCATCCATCCAATAGGATATATAAACATCCTCAAAAGCTTTGCCGCTTTTGTTTATTATTTTTACCTTCTTAAATACAGCATCCTCAACCAACATATCATCACTTGCGAACACTATTGTTTGGAATTCGAGTCCCACCGGTGGAGAACCGTAATGAAACTTAGTTCTACTTGAGTCGAGATCATTCGCTACATAAAATAGCACTTCATCACCGATCATGGCGGGAGTGTCAACATTGCGAGTAAACTTGCCGTCCCCGTTTACGTCCCACCAGGGTGCTCCTTTTTCGACCGGCCAATTATCATACATTAATTTATATTTCAATTTTTCTGCATCAGATGCAGTATCAGGTTCATCTTTCTTTATCTTAAATAATTGGTGAGCCGGATCGAGGGGGTCGGATGGAGTTCCGTCTTCATTTATTGATCCCGGCTTCCAACTGTATCTATAAGTTGCACCATTAACTCTAACTTCACTATTTACTTTTCCGCCTATTAAAATTCCATCGGTGAAAATTGAACTTTTCGAAGATGTAGTAGTATTCTCTCTAACAGGCCAATAAAAACCGGAATCATCCGTGATGGGATTATGTGCACTCATTCCGTTATTACCCATCCACATCTTTACATTGTTTGCGGCTATGTAGTCTTGTCCTTGATAGAATAGAATAGAAAACAATGAGTCACTGGTATCGTATAACCCGGAGTCATCTGAATCCGATACTTTAAGTAAGCATTTATCCGAAAAATTTAAAGGAACTATATAGTAAAAGAAATTTCGGTTGGGCAAATTAGTCGCCAAATTTTTCCAATCAGAACCTCCATTTAATGATATATCTATATTTACAGAATCAATATTAACCGAATGCCATTTAAATCGCTCTCCGGGAAAATTGATTAATTTTTCTCCGCCATTTGGTTCTACGAGCTCTATGGATTTATTTGAATCATTGAGCTTTATAATATGAATTTCGTATGCCCCGTATTTTCCTGCAATCACAATTTTATTGTCTAATGTAATTTCAATTGCCCTTGGATTAAAATCAAGGGAGATTTTGTTTATCGTATTACCAGATAGTGATTTTATAATTAGTTCTTGAGGATTTTTATTTAGCAGATAAAATTCATTATTTTTTTGAACACCGGAAACAATAGTACCTGAGTCCGAAGGTAATTCCGAAAGTATTTCTCCGGTTGTACTCAATCTATAAATACGTTTACCGGCAGCAATAAAGCTCCCGTCACTTAAGGGAAATAAAGTATTTATTGAAGAATCCCATGAAAGTGCCTGCTGCCAAAGCAGATCTCCGGCAGCTGAAATTCCGATCACAATATCATCTGTTGATAACACAAATAAATTTTGGTTTATCTCTGAAAAAGAAATATTATCATTCGGATTTAAAGTTACGTTAATATTTTTTATCTGAAGTAACTCACCGTTGGTTGAGAAGTAATAGATCAGTGCCAGATCATTCTCAATATCTAAAAAAACAGCAAGAAGGTTATTATCTGAGAGCTGTTCGGTTCCAGCAGTTGAAATTAATGCCTTACCGGAATTATATTCCTTTGCCCACAGTGATTCTCCGTTCGCATCAAATTTGCGAATTATTATGCTGGAATCTCTAGAGCCGGTAAATATTATATTTCCATCATTTAAGGACTCTATATATTTTCTTTTGGGATGATTAAATAAATATAATCCGTATTCGAAAGTATTATTCCATAAAAGATTTCCATCAGAATCCAGATTAATTAAAGCAAATTCATTAAGGGACTTAGACCCAAATGCAATGTACCCGCCATCAGGGGTTTGCTCAAAATATTGAAGGTCCTTCATCATATTCTGAAGTCTTTTGTAAAAAGTCTGCCCATGTAAAAATTGTGCAGCAAAAATAATTAAGAATATTAGAGTAACTATCTTTCTCATAAATTTAACCTCACTTCAAAAGCATTAATTTTTTGATTGTCTGAAATCTTCCCTCGGCTTCAAACCGGAGAATGTAAACCCCGCTTGCTAATCCGTTTCCGTTGAATTGAATTTTGTGCGGACCGGGCAGCAGCTCTCTGTTCAGCAGAGTTTTAACTTCTCTGCCAAGTATATCGTAAACTTTTACTACTGTGCGGAGTGATGTTTTGCCTGTCCCTTCAATCACCGGAAGATTTAATTCTATTGTCGTTGAAGCGTTGAACGGGTTCGGATAATTATTCGAAATGCTGAACTCATTTGGAAATAGATTTTGATTTTGGTTATTGAGTTTCGGTATTTCGTTGAAATAGTAGTCAATTAAATCGGAGGCTTTTTCTTTCAATTTAGTAATGCTGTTTAAGTTGTCGGTTCCTTTTGCCATGTAAATTGCAAAGACAACTTCCTGCGAATCTCCAGGCGCCATTGTGAAAGGACCGGAGGACATTAGATATCTTCTATCCCCAGGCCAGGGTGCATATCCTGGCCAACCGGGACCATCATACCATCCTGTTCCTCCAACGGGATCCCCATAGAGAAAATATTTTGATTGGTTTCCTGTAATTGGATCTATTACCGGGTCACCATTCCAAAGATTACCCTGCATTTGGTCATAAGTTTGTAGTGAACCCTCATATTTTCCTAAAGCTGCATCAGGATAGGTTTGTGATTTATTAAAAAACGTATACGCTGTCATTTTTAGATTTTTATAACCGGAAATCCAATTGTTATTAAAGAATGCAGAATCACCGGAAATACCCGGTACTTTTGGTCCTTGAATTAAAAGATGACCAACTGCCGGAGGAGGAGTGCCATAATAACCTTCATCATCATTATCCCCATTGTAAGTATAACCAAGGCTTAGTGAAGTATCGCAGCCCACGTAGTCATCACCTGCATTGCCGAGATCATCATCCGTCCAGTAAGAAATGTAAACATCTTCGAATATTTTACCGCTTTTGTTTATTATTTTAACTTTCTTAAATACAGCATCTTCAACCACCGGATCGTCACTTGCGAAAACTGTAGTTTGGAATTCGAGTCCGACCGGAGGAGAGCCGTAAAGAGATTTGGTTCTATTTGAATCGAGGTCATTTGCAACGAAAAACAGAACTTCATCACCTATCATTGCGGGCTTATCAACATTGCGGGTAAACTTTTCGTCCCCGTTAACATCCCACCAGGGTGCACCTTTTTCAGCAGGCCAATTTTCATACATCAATTTATATTTTAACTTTTCCACATCGGATGAGTTGTCCGGCACTTCTTTTTTAATTTTAAATAATTGGTGAGCTGTATTAAACGGATCAGAAGGTGTTCCGTCTTCATTTATTGACCCAGGCATCAAACCGTATCTATAGCTTGCACCATGAACTCTAACCTCTCCGTTAATTTTCCCGCCAATCAAAAAGCCATCGGAGAAAATTGAAGCTGTTGACCATGGAGCAGCATTCTCTCCTCCGGGCCAGTAAAAACCTGAATCATTCGAATAAGGGTTGTGCGCACTCATTCCATTATTGGCCATCCACATTTTTACTCTATTTGCTTCAATGTAGTCTTGTTCTTGATAGGTTAAAATAGAAAATAGTGAGTCACTGGTATCGTAAAAACCGGGATCAGAGGAATCCGATACTTTTAGTAAACATTTATCTGAAAACATTAGTGGAACATTATATCCAAAGGAATTAATAAAATTCTGATAATTAGTAGCCAAATTCTTCCAATCAGAACCTCCATTAAAAGAAATATCTATATTGACAGAATCAAGATTAAACGAATTCCATTTGATTTGGGCCCATGAATTATATAATAATTTATCTCCACCATTGGGAAATGTAATATCTAACAGCTTATCATCTTCATTGAGTTTCAACAATAATAAATATTGAAAATCATTGGCTGCCAATAATAATTTATTATCGTAGGATACATTGATTACTGCACTGGAATGATCAAAAAGTATTTCCTTTATTTCATTCCCCAACTCATCGGTTATTAAAAGCTTAATGGGAGTTCTTTTTAAAAAATAATACGAGTTGTTTTTCGCAATACCGGCAAATATTTCATCGCTTGTTAAAGGTAATTCCGATTGAATTTCGCCTGATGTATTGAGTATATGAATCAATTTACCCACTGCTACAATGTTTCCAACTGAATTGGGAAATACAGTATTAATTCTATACTCTAAATTTAACTTTTGCCAGAGAAGATCTCCTGAGGATGAAAAGGCATATAGTCCCTTGTCGGTTGCCAGTAAGTATAAATTGGAATTTATTTCTATAAATTTTATTCGATCAAAGGAAGAAATACTTATTGAGAAGTTCTTTGTTCGATGAATATTCCCGTCGGGAGAGAGTATATTTAAAACTCCGAAATTCTTGCCGTGAATTACGGCAGTGGTTATTATATTCCCATCTGCGGTTTGTTCAACACCGGCTGATATAGGAGTGTTTTCATTAGAAAAAATTTCCCTAAACCAAATTAAATCACCACCTTGATTAAATTTTCGAACTGTAAATAAAGATTCACTAGTACCTGTAAGTATGACAGACCCATCTCTTAGTATTTCGATATTCTTTCTCTCTGACCTTATATGAGGTGACCTGAAGGCATTACGCCACTGCAACTTTCCTTTCGAATCAAATTTACAAAGCACTAAGGAGTCAAAACCCCCTAAGGTAGTCAAGTATCCACCGCTTATGAAATAACCGCCGTCGTTTGCTTGTTCAATGCAATAAACATCATCCATTAAGTTGTAATGGGTTTTGTAAAGTGTCTGCCCACACAAAAACTGAGCAGCAATCATAATTGATAATATCAACGTAATTGTTTTTCTCATAAGTTTAACCTCACTTCAAAAGCATTAGTTTTTTGATTGTCTGAAATCTACCCTCAGCCTCAAACCGCAGAAGATAAACGCCGCTTGCCAATCCGCTTCCGTTGAATTCAATTTTGTGCGGACCGGGCAGCAGTTCTTTATTCAGCAGTGTTCTAATCTCTCTGCCGAGGATGTCGTAAACTTTTACGACTGTGCGGAGTGATGCTTTTCCTATCCCTTCAATCACCGGCAGATTGAATTCAATGGTGGTTGATGCATTAAACGGATTGGGATAATTATTCGAAATGCTGAACTCATTTGGAAATATATTTTGATTCTTATCATTTAATTTTTGTATCTCATTGAAATAGTAATCAACCAATTCCGGAGCTTTTTCTTTCAGTTTAGTAACACTATTTAATCTATCCGAACCTCTTGCCATATAAATTGCAAAAACCACTTCCTGTGCATCTCCCGGCGCCATTGTAAACGGACCAGAGGACATTAGATAGCTTCTATCATCAGGCGAGGGGGCATTGCCTGGCCAACCCCCCTGACCTTCATACCAGCCGGTTTCTTCAATAGGGTCGCCGTACAAACAGTAAGTAGTCGGATTGCCTGTTGTCGGATCAATGATCGGATCGCCGTTCCATAACTTTCCCTGCATTTGGTAATACATCTGATTTGAACCCGCATAAACTCCCAAATCCGGATCACTATAAGTAGTATTTGAACCAATATATAAATGGAATGCTGTAATCGGCAGATTTTTATAACCTTTTATCCATCC
>JAENZU010000140.1:0-1300 GCA_016841125.1 Melioribacter sp.
CCACCAAAATAGGACTTGTCATCCCGAGCGGAGTCGAGGGATTGAGTACGCTAAAAGTTTATGACATCCTCGGCAGAGAAATCACAACCCTCCTCAACAAACCGCTACCCGCCAGCACACACGAAGTTGAGTTTTATGCATCAGGACTGCCAAGCGGAGTTTATTTTTATAAACTTACTGCAGGTAAATTTACGGAGACGAAAAAGATGATACTTTTGAGATGATTACGTTTAAACGTGAAACGAGGAGACGAGAAAGGAAAACGGCAAAAATAAATAATAAAATAATCGTGAGTGTGTCATGAAAAAATATCTATTGTTGTTCATTCTGCTAATTGCAATCCAAAATAACTTTGGACAAAGTTTAGAAGCAGAAAACCTGCTCAGCAAAGCACGTAAAAATTACTTCATCGAAAATAAAGGGCAATGGCCCGAAGAAGTAAAATATCTTGCGCGCCTCGGTGGAATGAGTGCGTGGATAACCAACTCCGGTGTAGTTTACGATTATCGCAAATACGTCCGCAATTACAATCCCGAAGAAACAATACGGATGCACCGGCACGAAAGAGAACATTACGAAAGAGACAACACGATGATTTATGGTCACGTTGTAAAGATGGATTTGAAAGATTCAAACCCAAATAACGAAGGAATTGGAAAAGAGAAATCGGAAACATACTACAACTACTTTATTGGAAACGACGAAAGTAAATGGGCGAGTTTTGTACCTCTTTACGGAGAAGTAGAAATAGATGAAATTTACGAAGGAATAGATATCAGATATTACTTTGACGAAGGATTATTGAGGTACGATTACAGAGCGGAAGCCGGAGCCGATATAAGCAGGATAGAAATTAAAATAGAGGGAGCGGATGGAATAAAGATAAACGAAAAGGGAGAACTGATAATTGAGACTAGTTTAGGAGAAGTAACCCACGGAAAGTTGTACACCTATCAAAATATTGATGGAGAAGAAGAGGAGATAGAATGCGGATTTGAAGAAAGAGAAGAGGGCAGAATTGGAATAGACATAGGAAAATATGACAAAAATAAAGAACTGATATTTGACCCTTTGATCTACTCCACATTTCTTGGCGGAAATGGTTGGGAATCTGGAAGTTCAATAGCAATAGATGATTTAGGTAATGCATATATTACAGGTACGACTCAATCTACCAATTTCCCGGTAACAACAGGAGGGTTTCAAACATTTTTCGCAGGTGGTTCTTATGATGTATTTATTTCAAAACTGAATTCAACAGGAAGCCAATTAATTTATTCAACTTATCTTGGCGGAAATG
>JAENZU010000140.1:1310-7822 GCA_016841125.1 Melioribacter sp.
AAACTGAATTCAACAGGAAGCCAATTAATTTATTCAACTTATCTTGGCGGAAATGGTTGGGAATATGGAAGTTCAATAGCAATAGATGATTTAGGTAATGCATATATTACAGGTACGACTCAATCTACCAATTTCCCGGTAACAACAGGAGGGTTTCAAACATTTTTCGCAGGTGGTTCTTATGATGTATTTATTTCAAAACTGAATTCAACAGGAAGCCAATTAATTTATTCAACTTATCTTGGCGGAAATGAATGGGATGAGGGATATACAATAGCAATAGATAGCGAAATGATTACCTACGTAGCAGGTACTACTTATTCTCCAAGTTTTCCGGTAACATCCGGAGCTCTTCAAACAGCATACGGGGAGGGGATTGATTGCATTGTAGCAAAAATATATCAAGAACCGGGTGTAGTAAAAGTAGAAGAAGAAATACAACCCAAAGATTTTGCTTTACGCCAAAACTACCCGAACCCGTTCAACCCAACCACAAAAATTAAGTTTACAATTCCAACCTCTCCCCAAACCCCTCTCCTCAGTAATGCCAAGGGCATCCCTATGGGAGGAGCGGGCAGGGGTGAGGTCGTAAGGATTATGGTATATGACATTCTCGGCAGAGAAGTGGCCACGCTCATCAACAAACAAATGCCCGCCGGCACACACGAAGTTGAGTTTGATGCATCTGGATTGCCAAGCGGAGTTTATTTTTATCAACTTAAAACGGGTAGTTTTACAGAGACTAAAAAGATGATACTTTTGAGATGATTACGTTTAAACGTGAAAGGAGGAGACGAGAAGAAGAGAAACGTAAAACGTGGAAAGGAAAATGGAGAAAAATAAATTCAAAAAAATTGTGAGTGGTAAATGAGATTATTCATTTTTACTTGGGTTATAATTTCATCTCTCGTTTTTGCTCAAAGTAATGAGATTAAAACCATAGCTGATTATGATTCTAATTGTATGAATCCTGTTGCGTTTTTGAGTAATCCAGGAACAATTACAAATAATGATTCAGTTCAATACGACCTAATATTTGAATTGAAAGATTCAGTCAGAAGCAATATTGCTACTTTAAAATATTTCAGCGATGAGGATAAATGGGGTAATCTTACTTACATTTCTGATGATAGCTCGTCAAACATAAATCCAGCGGGAGCTCTGAATATTGGAAGTGAAAATAATGATTACATTTTTTGGCAGACAAATAAAAACGGGAACTGGGATATAGTATTTGTTAAGAACGATGGTGCAGGATGGAGCGAAATTGATTACGCCGTTTCATCTGAAGCCGATGAGATTAATCCAAAACTTGCAAAAATATATTCAATTTTTGGTTGGGGTATCGATACAATTTCAACTCTTCTTACTTATGAAAAGAACAATTCGATAGTTGTTCAATATATTAGCGAAAATCAGAAACGGGAAGAAATACTCTTCGAGGGATCAAGCGAGGTAACATATAAAAATGCTGATGTTTATTTTGATTGTGATCTGGATTTTTCATTTACGATTTATGCTTTGGCGGTTAAAAACGAAGGGAATAGTTCAACTTTAGTTTTAAAGAAAAGAACAGAACTAACAAATTGGAGTGATGAAATAATTATCTTTGAAGGAAACAAACTCGATAATCCAAGTTTCTACGATCGTTCCGAGATCGTTACTTTCGAAGAGAATTCTGATTCAGGTAAATCTATTTATTATCTTGATAAAATTGATGATTTGGGTTCAGTTGCACCTTCACAGTTTAACAATAGTTTCTCGGGGTCACTCTCTCAATTTTTTAACTATAACGTTGATATAATTACAAAGAATCAAAATAACTTAATTTGGGGACCCCATGGTTTTAAACTCCAAACAAATGATTCAGCTTATATTGTTATGACATCAGATACAATTTTATTTACTCAGAATTATTTTGAGATACCAGTTAACATGCCGGATTTCAGAATGAGTTTAGTATTTACACCCTATACTTTTGGTATGCCGTTTGTAATCTGGGAGGATGAAGTCGATGGGAAAACAATACTTTTGGGATATCAGAGATCGGATATTCAAACTGGAGTTAACGAAGAATTGGATCCCTCGAAAAACTTTTTTCTCAACCAAAACTACCCAAACCCGTTCAACCCAACCACAAAAATAGGACTTGTCATCCCGAGCGGAGTCGAGGGATTGAGTACGCTAAAGATTTACGATCTGCTCGGAAGAGAAATAAACACCCTACTCAACAAACAAATGCCAGCCGGCACACACGAAGTTGAGTTTGATGCAACGGGACTGCCAAGCGGTGTTTATTTTTATCAACTTAAAACGGGTAGTTTTATGGAAACCAAAAAGATGATACTTTTGAGATGATTATTTTTAAACGTGAAACGAGGAGACGAGAAACGGAAAAACGGAATAACATTAATTAATAAAGCGAGCCCAAGAGCTCGCTTTTCTTTTTACTGACTTCTGATTTCTGACTTCTGAATTCTACCTCAATATTTTACCGAACAGCCATAAGGTTTTGAAACTTTAGTTGCAATCTCTTTTCCGCCCATTGCAGCGTCGAGTGCAGCTGATACATAATTTGTTGCATCTTCAATATCATCGATATCCGCCGATGGAATGCTGTCGATTCCGCCTGCATAAAGTAAAGTTCCCTCGGGATTGATAACATACATGTGAGGAGTTGTCTTTGCGCCATAGGCTCTTCCGACATCTCCGCTTTCATCAATTAAATAAGCGGTTAAGTTTGCATCGTGATCTTTCAATCGTTCATTAATTTCAGCATTATCAAAATTCCCTTGTTTGCCGGGAGCCGATGAGCATACTGCAAGCCATACAACATCTTTTCCGGTATACTCTTTCTGCAGGTTCTGCATATTTTTGCTGTTATAATGTTTCTTTACAAAGGGACATTCGAAGTTTATCCATTCGAGTACAACATATTTTCCTTTAAAGTCAGAAAGAGAATGTTCCTTTCCATTGCTGTCTTTAAGTGTGAATCCCGGAGCAGTTTTATCAATTTCGGCTTTCTGTGCAAATAAAACTGCGGAAAAAGCGAGCAGTAAAATTACCGCTGACATATTTTTTATGTTCAACATGTATCCTCCTATTATTGGTTAGTTTAAATTTTCTAAAGCTTCTATTACAATTCCCGGTGTGAGTATCTCAGGTAAAAATTTTGGTTCGACCGAACTATCGGCATTGTACAAAACATAGAGCGGGACGCTATTTCTTCCGTATTCGGCTAATGCTTCTGTGATCGCATCATCTCTGTTTGTCCAATCAGCTTTAACTGCCGCTACATTTAATTCATCAAATTTATTAATTACTTCTTCGGTATCTAAAGCTACTTTCTCATTTACTTTGCAGGTTAGGCACCAGGCTGCAGTGAAATCCACAAAGACGTGCTTTCCTTCATTACGTAATTTGTTAACAATTTCAGGTGAGAATTTCTGCCAATTTAATCCTGCACTCGAAGAGGAATTGCTGCTAGTATACTGAGGAATTTGATTGATCAGATTTAAACCCCAAATTGCAGATGGTAGAAGTATTGCCAACGAGATTACTAAAGCAATTAATCTAGTTCTCCCGGATTTAGCAACGTTACCCCATCTGCCGTAAATCCATGCGGCGATTGCTGAAAAGAGTAAAATCGAAAAGAGTATTATTAACGCATCCGCACCCGCTTGGATACTCAATACCCACGCAAGCCAAATGATTGTGGCGATAAGAAGAAATCCCATAAACTGCTTTAAAGATTCCATCCAATTTCCGGGCTTGGGGAGAAATTTTAACCATTGCGGAAATATTGAAAGAAGCAGATAGGGGAATGCCATTCCAATAGCCAATGATGTGAATATGCTCATTGTAACGAAAGGAGGCTGTGTTATTGCAAATCCAAGCGCTGAACCCATGAAGGGTGCTGTACATGGCGTTGCAAGAACAGTCGCAGCAACCCCGCTTAAAAACGCACTGCCGTTACCGTTTCCTTTTTCAACTTTGCTGCCGAGTGAAGAAAGAGATGTTCCGATTTCAAATACACCGAATAAGCTTAGTGCAAAGAGAAAAAGAAAGATGGAAAGTATAACAATGAAAGTTGGTGACTGAAGTTGAAATCCCCAACCGAGTTGCTCTCCGCCAGCACGGAGCACCAAAAGAAGTCCCGCTAAAATCCAAAATGAAAAGAGTACTCCCGCAGTAAAGGCTCCACCATGTTTTATGATTTTTGTTTTATCTTTCCCGGCTTGTTGAACGAATCCTAAAATTTTAATCGAAAGTACCGGCAATACACACGGCATTAAATTTAAGATAATGCCGCCGACAAATGCAAAAACTAAGGCGAGTATTAAACCATCGTTATTACTAGCAGGAATTTGTGTCATTGAGGATTTCATGCCAACCGGCACATTAAATTCCATTGATTTTTCAGAACCCTCACCGCACCAGCCTTTTTCTGAAATTAAAATTCCTTTTAATATTTCGGGGTCTTTAATCCGCAATCTATCCAAAGGGATTTCTAATGTATAAAGGCCTGATTTGATTGTTGAAAAATTTTGGATACCTGCGTTGATGAATATTCCGGTTTCATACGGAAAGAAAACAACCTCATTGAATTTTTGATTTGACCATTCAGGTCTTTGAATATGTAATGTTACAATTGTATCATTGAGTGAAGCTTCAAAATTCCAACCGGTTGATGTGATGGGGAGTTTCTCTCTTGCATTCGCAAACTTAGTTGTCCATTCATTATTTACTTTGGGGATATTATTTTTGACCGGTAAAGTCATCTCCAAATCAGCAGAGCCGGGGATGCAATCTACACGACAGACAAGCCATTTGGCTGTTGCTTCAATTTTGATTTCATTCTCGGGTAATTTTTCAGGAGGAGTTATTTCAGCAAGAAGCAGCACTTCATTTTCATAACCGTAATTAGCCAAGCCCGAAATAATTATCTTTTTTGGATATGGCCAATGAATTTCACCGGCTTCAAAACCTTCGGGAAGGTTCCACTCAATTTTTGTAGCCAAACCCGCATCGCCGTCATTGCGCCAATAGGTATGCCATTCTTCTTCGTGATCTAATCGCAGAGCAACCCAGAAAGGAGTTCCTGCCCTTATTGAACTTACTTCAGAAATCAGTTCGGCTTCAACATGCTCGGTTTCAACCGGTTGAGCGAAACTGATCATTGAAAATAAAATTAGTGATAATATTTGTTTTGTATAAAATTTCATTTCATTGATATAAAGCCTATCGGATGTTTAGTCTGATTAAAGTTGAAATTTGTTCCAACGCAGCAAAAGAATTGCACTACTAGACAAATTTAAAACAAACTAAGTTTATAAATAATTCCTAATCTTTGGCGGGACCTTCTTCAAAATCGATCATCTTTCCGTTTTTGAAGAAGTATATAATATCTCCGTAATACCATTGATTGTAAGTCCCCCAAGGCTGCTTGTTTGAACTAATGCTGTCCGGCTTGCCCCAACTATCACGAAGCATATTTTCGGTCATTCCTGTCCAAACCATACCTGAAGCAACCTTGCTGCCGGCATCTTTGCCGTAACGCATTATATATAGTTCACGTATATCTGTTTGGTACTGACTTGAAAGACTATCGCTGATACCCCTCAAATCTTTGAGATCACGCTTTAATGTGGATATTAAATTTATCATTTCGGCTTTTACCTGCCGTAAACTTTCTATTTTAGCCTGCACGTCCTCGGGGTTAGGTTTCTCCTGCGCCGTTAAACTTATGTTTAATATTAACACAAATACTAAAATCAAATTTATAGTTCTTTTAATATATTTCATTGAAGTTCCTATTAGTTCGATATATTACTTTTTATTATATCTTCGTGGTTTGATCATGTTTTCCGGGGCAAGAATATTATCTAGCTCTTCTTTTGAAAGCAAGTTTTTTTCGAGTACTAATTCATAAACTCCCCGTTCCGTTTCCAAAGCTTCTTTGGCAAGCTGGGTGCTTACCTCGTAGCCGAGTACCGGATTTAGTGCAGTTACCAAACCTATGCTCTGTTCAACCAATTCCCGGCATCGCTTTTCGTTTGCAGTTATACCGTCGATGCATTTGAATTTGAGAGTGTTCATTCCATTCTTTAACATTTCAATCGATTCAAAAAGGCTTTGCACTATTACCGGTTCCATCACGTTCAATTCTAGCTGACCCGCTTCTGCACCAAGCGTTACCGTCAAATCATTACCAATTACTTTGAATGCAATTTGATTTACAACCTCGGGAATAACAGGATTTACTTTGCCGGGCATAATTGAAGAACCGGGCTGCATTTTTGGAAGATTGATTTCATTAAAGCCTGCACGCGGCCCTGAAGAGATAAGGCGCAGATCATTACTGATCTTGGATAATTTTACAGCTAACCGTTTTAATGCAGAAGAATACATTACGAACGCGCCTGTATCTTGAGTGGCTTCAACCAAATTTTTTGCAAGTACAATATCATAACCGGTTTCTTCTCTCAGATACTTTACAACCTTGTCGCTGT
>JAENZU010000141.1 GCA_016841125.1 Melioribacter sp.
AATTAATAAAAGGAATTTATAAAAATGATGTGATAAATTTTTAAGAAGAATAAAAGTTCCACCCCTCCCCCCAGCGGATGGAACTTTATAAACTAAACATCCAACCAGTATGAAAATTTTACGAGAAAAATATTGTTCGATACCGACCGCCATAAATCAGAAAAATCGCGCCCGAACTTGAAATCTCCAGGGTTTTTAAAGTTTACTTTATCGTGGGTCCATACAAAGAAGAATACTGAACCTGGGAAGACCTCATATCTGAGCACAAGATTTCCGCGGAGTGATTTGAAATTAAAATCGGGATTACTAAATCTAAATTTCTCAACCGGTCCATTTCCATCCGGGTCAACAACATACTCATCCCCGTCAGAATCGTATGTAATTGTTGAGCTATTTTCTCCGTATATATTTGTTTCATAGGTTTTTGGTGCAGCAAGCTCCTTAAATTGATCATATTTACCGACGGAAAAGAGAGGCTGTAAAAATAATTGCAGACTAAGCTGCGGAGTGAAAGTCCAATTAACACGGATGTTTCCTGAAACAGTTTCCTGGTTTATCCTGCCGAAAATGTGCCTTGTTTGATACGTGTTCACTGCCGCGGGGTCATTAATATTATTGACCCACTGAAATCCTTCTTTTCTGTACTCGTACCCCGGTCCTACACTCAAGTTTAACTGTGGACTCGGTTTCCATTCCAATTCGATGCCGTAACTCATATAATAACTTTTTAAAACATCTCGCGAGTATTCTCCATTTAATGAAACGATTATATCTTTTCGGCTATCGGTCGAGAAATACATATCAAAAAAGTAATCAGATGGAATTTTAGCCATCGGACCGCCTCTGGTTAAGGATGGTGAATATCTTTCGAAATCGTATCCGCCTCTGAATTCTATGTTATAATAATTTTCAAACTGAAAAAAACTGAATAACATTAAACCGTTAGTCTGCACATCTCCATCAAAATTGTAAGTTCTGAAATGAGAAAGATAAATATTCTTACGTCTGAACAAACCGTCAGGCTCATACCATCGGTATCCCATAACCATGTGTCCGTTAATTCGGTCTGCCATCCATTGAAATCCGAGATCGTTATTTTCAAACCCGGGAGATATAAGGCCAAGTGCTGTATTTATATAAAAATTACCTTTTTGTTTGTTAAGCATTATTCTGGAATAATAACCTGATAAATAATTCCTGTTTGTATTCAGTCTGGCAAATGATGCGTCCGGTCTCTGAAAATAGCGGTAAGGTCTTTTTTGAAGACTCGTGAGATAATCGGTTGAACCGTGAGTGTAACTGCCGATAACAGAAGCATTAAGTGCATATTCATCATCTTTGCCAATCATCGTCCAGCCATCCAATCCAAAAGTGTATGCCTGATCTGCAAGAGAAGCATTTAAATTCGGATCACTCAAATCGCGATTCACACTCGTAAATATCATTCCAATACCTTGTTTACCGCTATTAATTTCTTTTAGTGTTCTAACTACACCATAGTGAGTTAGAGGTTCAACTTCTTCTTTGATATTTAATCCTTCATCTGAAAGTACTTTTGCAAAGGTTCTTTCGGTTACGGCGCTCATCGCACCGAACGACCAGGAATCCGCGAGTTTACCGGTTAATTTTGCTGCGCCCAAAATTCTTGTTTCAGTTGGGTAATCAACATTGCCGTCATTTACAATATCTCCCTGTGGTGATCTTCCAACTCTTCTCGAATAAAATAAAGCCGGTATTCCAAAATTAAATCCCCAGTTATTATTTACGCCGCCGAAACCGAAACTAAAAATATTGGAGCCTTCAATAAAAAAGGGTCTTTTTTCATCAAAGTATGTTTCGAATGCAGAAAGGTTAACAACCGCCGGGTCAACCTCAACTTGACCGAAATCGGGATTAATTGTTGCATCAATCGTCATATTGCTTCCAAGCCCTACTTTTAGATCAGCACCGATAGAAGTTCTATACTGGTTGCCTTTATAAAACGGGTCATCGGCATAGTGCCTAAGAAATTGTGCTTTCTGAACAACATACGGAAGTACTTCAAATCTCTGTTTCGGTTTTATTCCTTCAAGTCCTTTTAATTCAGCAAAGTGGGAAACAAATCCGCTTTCCTCTTTAGGAACCATTACATAATAAGAACTCTCTTTTTTGCGTTTGATATCCCTGTTAAAATTTACTCCCCAAATCATCTCTTCGGAATTTCTAAATCGTAACTGCGAAAAGGGGATTTTCATTTCAAAAGACCATCCATCGTTATCTATAAAAGTTTTGGCTTCCCAAACACCGTCCCATGAGTCGTCATCCCAACTGTCATTATATAAAACTCCGTCCCACAAACTTCCTCCGGGATTGACGGCAAAATAGTACCCGGTCCGTTTGTCGTTGTAGGGATCAACAAAAAAGAAGAACCAGTCAGATTCGTTATGACTGTCGCGCCGCATCAGACTTGCATCTATAGAATCGGGGTTGGAATCATAAAGTTTTGCGGCTATGTAAAGATTTTCATCATCGTAGGCAACCCATACATTTGATTTTTCTGATGCAGTTTCGCCCTCTACCGGGTCTCTTTGAGTGAATTGGTTTACCGGGGAATTTGTCCAGATCTCTTCATTAAGTATTCCGTCCAAAATAATTTTGTTATTGATTTTGTAAGCCCGAACTTCTTGAGAATGGATTGCGCCGGAGAAAGATGTTGTTAAAAAGGCGAGAAAAAATAAAATTAAAATTGTATTTCTTTTTTTCATTTTATCCCTGGATAATCTGTTTTTGTATTTAGACTATCCAGGGACAAAATGGTTGCATAACATTATTAATTATTTGCCATTTGGAATTTTAACCCGTGTTCACGTATGGCAACTTCTATAATTCTATCCAAGTTGCCGTTCAGATCTACCATAAACAATTCTCTATCATTGAAGCCGACCACAAACATTTCATTTAGACTGTCAATCATATTGTCACGAATAAAAACAGCCACCATTTCATTCGAACTTCTTGTTTTAACAATATAATGCCAGCCCTCCAGTTTCATCTGGTTTTCAATACCGTCCAGCATCATTTTGCAGTCTACATTATCAGGGTCGGAGAATTCATCCAATTCATAAAAGCCAAATTGAATTCTCGAAACTTGTGCGAGCAATTCATCAATGTTTTCTTCTGTGTCTGCCATTCTTACAATCATGCTTGCCAGCAGTATTCCCGATTGACCGATCGACAGCTCAATTCTTCTGTGAAAATCCTGCTGATTTTTAGCCAACAGACTATTTCTAATACTTCGAAATTCAGAATTAACACCGATACAGCCGTTTAAGAAAATAGATGAAGCTAAAATAATAAGCAGAAGCGGCAGCTTATTTTTTATCAGTTTCATCGCCGTCTTCCTTTTTAATTTTATCCAAACTCGGGATATCAAATTTTGAAGTAAGCTTTCCGATAGTCTCAAGATTTATATCGCCAACAATATTTACAAAAGCGGCTTCACCATCAACATCGAAAGCTGTTACAACCAACCCTTGGATGATATCGTTGCTGCCGGTTTTAATATAAACGTTTGCAGATTCATTTTTGCTTCTGGTGCGCACAATTCTGTCCCACTTCTTTCCGGTAAGTTCTTTATCAACAGATTCCATTTTACTCTTTATTTGGGCAAGGTTTTTTTCTGTTACACTGAAAGCGTTTACTTTAATCAGCTTAAGACCATTAATTAAGCTGGATAATTCTTCGTCTTCGCTTTTAGTCATTTTCGAGACCATTCTGAGTAAGTGCTCTTCAATAAATACTTCGGCTACCATTTCATCAGTTTCGAGCGATTGCAGATCCCCGAAATTTATATAACCAGGTTCCGATGTATATTCTTTTTTCTGAGCCGATAAAATTGCAGTAAGGGCAAGGAAGATTACAAAATATTTACTTAGGGTTTTCATTTTACTTCTCCTTCTATTAGGATTTTATTTACGTAATTAATTCCTTCTTGAATCGGTTTTGCTACGCGCGAAGTCAAAACGTCTTCTTCAATTGTATTTTTTGTCTGATTGAAAATTTTACTTACGATGAGCAGCGATTCTTTTGTTTGGAGTTCTGCCAATGTAAGTTCCTGTTGTGAGTAATCGTTGTAATAATCGCTGGGTCTAACAATAAGCACAGTTATTATCAGTAAAATTGCCAAACCGGTGACAGCCATCGAAGCAACAGGTTTGGAAACAAATATCATTATAAGATCGGAGAAAACCCCTTTCGGTTTCTCTCCTTTTACACCGGTTTTTGATTTTATAATTTCAGAAAGTTCAGCCGGGCATTCATCAATTTTTATGTTTTTTACAGTTGCAGCCGTACGTTTATACTCGTCAAACATATTTTTAATTTCTTTGTTTTTGCGCGCCGCCAGCAGCACACTAAACTTATCTTTAAGTGAAGCATCTCCATAAGCAGCGGCTATTATTTTATTTTGCAAAGCTTCGGGTATTTTAGAATACTTCATGCGGTTCATAATTTTTTAATTCCTCTTGTAATTTTTTTCTGGCTCTCAAAATGTAAACTTTAACGGTATTCAACGGTAGATCAAGAGCCTTGCTGATTTCTTTATATTTCAATCCTTGAATTTCATAAAGCACCAAAACCGATTTAAGATTTTCGGGCATATTTTGAATTGCATCTTTTACTTTGTCACTAAGCATATTTACATGAGCGCTCTGCTCAGGGGTTTGATGATCATTTGCATCGGAAAAATTTTCGGCAAATTCATCATCAAAAACATACTCATGTTTCATAATTGTTTTTCTCTTTCTAATTTGGTCGATGCAGATATTATGAGTTGTTTTCATCAACCATGTTTTGGCTGCTAAATAATTGAATTTTCCCATGTTGTTCCAAAGTCTAATAAAAACTTCCTGAGTTGCATCGTCTGCATCTATTTTATTTTTCAGCATATAAAGTGAATAACTGTAAATGTTATTTTTATACTGCTGAAATAAGTATCGATATCGTAATTCTGCAATTTTCATTTTTCTTTCACCATTAAAGACGAAGTGTAATGGAAATTTGTTACAGATTTTGGTGTAAAGATTTAAGAAATAAAAATAAGTTATTTTAGAAGGGAAGAATATCTTTTCTGAACGGTATCATTTTTAATTGCTATTGCTAATGCTTTTTTGGATCCGATAATTATCAAATGCTTTTCAGCCCGTGTTACACCTGTGTAAAGCAAATTACGCTGAAGCATCCGGTAATGCTGCATTGTTTGAAGTAAAATTATACATGGGAACTCGCTGCCTTGACTTTTATGAACTGTAATTGCGTATGCCAAAGTTAACTCGTTTAATTCCGTCTGCTCATAACCCACTCTCATTCCGTTAAAATCGATCACTAAAATTTTCTTTTCCCTGTCCCACCCCAAAACAAATCCGACGTCGCCGTTAAAAATTCCTTTATCATAATTGTTTCTTAGCTGCATTACTTTGTCGCCAATCTTAAATTGCGCCGAATTAAATGTAACGGCAAAGGGATTTTGATTTACTTCCGATTGAAAAAGCTGGTTGATATTATCTGCGCCGACGATCCCTTTGTACATCGGCGTTAAAATTTGAATATCTCTGATGGAATCGTAACCGAAAGCTCTCGGTAAATTTTCGGTAGTCAGCCGTAAAATTTTTTCGGGTATATTTTGAGCGTCATTTTCTGTGATGAAAAACAAATCGGATTCTTCTTGATTCAGTATTTCCGGAATTTCGCCCTGGTTGATTTTATGCGCGGCTTTTACAATTTCCGATGCTTCTGCCTGCCTGTAGATTTTTGTTAGTTTAGTAACGGGAATTTTACCGCTGCTAATAAAGTCGTGAAGCACATTGCCCGGACCCACAGACGGGAGCTGATCCACATCACCCACGAAAACTATATTTGTGTTAAGGCTTATTGCGGTCACTAAATTATACATTAAGATTATATCGATCATCGATAATTCATCAATCACAATAAGATCTGCGGACAATTGATTTTCTTCGTCAAAATTAAAAGTATGCTCGATCGGATTATATTCCAATAATCGGTGAATTGTTTTAGCCTCCAACCCGATCAGTTCGGTAATTCGCTTTGCGGCACGACCTGTAGGCGCTGCAAGTAGAATTCGCTTTTGCGTACTTCTGTAAATTTCAATTATTCCCCGGATAGTCGTTGTTTTACCCGTTCCGGGTCCTCCGGTGATAATTGAAACTTTATTTTGAATAGATGACAAAATTGCATCGAGCTGCTCTTCGGAAAACCGCTCACCGATACTCGTTAAAAGTTCACGCTGCAGTTTGTTTTCAACCGGCGGATTTGATAATAGGGCTTCAAGTTTTTCTTCAATTCGTCTTTCGGCATAGTACAAAAATGATAGATACACATTTCTGTTTTCTCGAACAATTTCCCCATCCTCCTCTGCATCAATCAGCAAAGGATCATCAATACCCATTTGATAGTTAAGCAGGCTTTCGCACTCTGCCATTAATTCAGTTTCGGGCAGATAAGTGTGACCACTCCTTTGAGCTTCATCCAGAATATAAATTAGTCCCGCTTTAATTCTTCTTTGGTCATCCTTCGGGAATCCGATTTTCTCAGCAAGTTCATCAGCCGTTTTAAACCCGACTCCCCAAATATCATTTATTATTTTATATGGATTTGATTCCACCACTTCAATTGTTTTTTCAGAATACTGCTTGAAAATTTTAAGAGCCAGATTTGTTGAGATGCCGGCAGATTGCAGGTAAATCATTATATCTCTTAGCGCATTTTGAGATTTCCACCCTTTTTTGATCGAAGCCAGTTTTGCCGAACCGATACCTTCAATTTCCATCAGCCGGTCGGTATTTGAATCAAGTATCTCTAAAGTTTTCTCACCGAATTTATCGATTATTTTTGCGGCGGTTTTTTCGCCGATTCCATCAATAATTCCGGACGCCAGAAATCTTGAAATTCCTTTCAACGTTTTCGGAAGTAAAATTTTAAAGTTAGTTACTTTGAATTGATCGCCGTAAACTTTATGGTTAACCCAATCACCCTGCAATTCGAGATTTTGTCCCTCCTCAAATTTCGGTAGATTTCCGATAACAACCACATCGTCATCAAGCCGGATAACCGAATAATTGTTAGCTTCATTAAAAAATATGTAGTTTTTTACTGTCCCCTTAAAGATTTCCATTTAATGCCAAAATTATAATGTATTCAAATATAAGTTTTTAGAAAATAAATTGTATTTAAAATGAAAAGCCTCGCAGGCGAGGGAGCTCTGCGAGGCTTAACGATGAGGAGCGAGGAGCTTAAATTATATTATCCGGTTATTTCACAATCTTTATTGGTTCGGAAATTTGCGAGTATTTTCCGCCGGAAATCTTAAGCATAATTTTATCTGCTTTAATCTCAGTCGGCATTTGCCAGCTAAACTCGTTTATCGTTTTGTAATTATTATTTACACCCTGGGCAATATTATTCCAGCTTTTACCGCCGTTAACTGAATATTCAATGTTTACGGTTCCGATATCCTGCGAGCCGGTCCATTTAATTTTTTGAGGTGAATTCAAATTCCAGATGTCGTTACCGGTAAGGCTCTTAAAATTTATACCGGGCGCTATTCTTAGATAGAAATAAGAATCACTCATGTCTGTAATATTATGATTGTTGGAAGCGAAGATCCTAATCCTGGCAAGGGTAGAGGGCTGACCGTCCGGGATTAACCAGTTGTATGCACCAGTTGATTGATAATTGGTGACTATGGTGTACAAGTTCTGACCGTTATCATCAGTATATTCAATATCAACCTGATCTATTCCGGCAGAAATCCATGTA
>JAENZU010000142.1 GCA_016841125.1 Melioribacter sp.
TAAAATAGAATCTTACATTTTAGTATTGGAATTACAACTCATCCCCCTTTTATTCCCCTCCTCTTCCAAAGAGAAGCGGGCCGGGGTTGAGTTATCAGTATAAATAATCCATCAACCTTAGCCTTAATTCACAACTTTCAACTTGATAAGAAAGCACCAACCTATTATTGTACTTCAGGAAAAATAATCAGTAACTTAAAAGTTCATAACTTGTTAAATGATAAGTACTGGATCACAATGCATCAACAAATCCTTTTAAACGTCCGCTGTCAAACACTTCCCTCTTCCCATTATTTGTCCACTTAACTAAGTTAATCTCATCTTCATTAATTTCAATTGCGGTTATACCATCGGTGTAAAGTCCGCAGCCTGTATTAAAATAGCAGGGTTTGGGTTTGCCGCCTGCATCTGCGGGATCAATTTTTCTTCCTTTCATATTTTCCTGAGCTAGCTGTGTATTTATTTTTTCAATTTGTCTCAATATATTTTTAATTTTTTCGGGATCCGTTTCAGATTGTATCTTAAGCTGAAGATCGTAAATATCTTCCTGCAATTTTTCTGCATAAGATTTTGCTGCAAATATAGCGCGGTGCGAATGTCCGCATATTACAATAATTTTATTTTTTTTAGCCCAATTGTAGAAAGTTTTTTCGTAATCGTCCGGTATTTGAGATTTAGTGGCTGATCCTTCGCCGTATAATCCTAAAAATTTTGCAATGGGTTCAACCGACTTAAACGCGCGCACAAAAAATCTGCTGGACCAACTATTTCTGTCGGCTTCAAGACTCCCCTGGTGCCCGTGCAGCAAAAGTAATTTAGTATTGCCGTCAATATCTTTCAGCTTAACGGCTTCTACTGCAGCGGCGTCAAGAGATTCGTTATTCCTAATCGGGTCAGAATAACCCCGCCACTCACCATCGTGATTGCCGAAAATCCGGATAACTCTATTTTTACCGAACGCTCTAATATCTGAGTAAACCGATTTATCATATCTGTTCACTATTGTTTCAAAATCAAACTGCCAGAACTCTTCGATGTCACCCAATAGAATAAGGAAATAATCATCTTCAAAATATTTTTTTAGTGCGGTGCGGAGCGCTTTTTCATTCCCGTTGAAATCATCCGCGTCACTCCCGTCGCCTAGGTGAAGATCGCTGATAATCACATACTTTTTGTTTTTGGTGGGGAGTTCCTTAACTTTGGCGGATTGCCACAGTTCCGTTAATTTTTTATTTGTTGCTCTTGTATCGAGTGCCATTAAATTATTCCCTTCATTTTACTTTAATCGAATAAAAAATACTTCGTCGGTTACACAAATTTTTTAACCAGTGTTATTATCACGCCGCTTAATTCCTCAATATTGTTCATTAAATTCTTGACCTTAACATTTTGTCTATCTGCACTGTGCACAATTTCCATTAGCTTTTTCAATTTTTGAGCGTCGGCAACTTTAGGAAATAATTTCTTCACATCTTCATCTGTCATTTTTGTTAATGATGAAATTTTTCCCGCGAGTTCATCATCGGTCTCTGCGGCGGTATCCGATGCAATTTCGTCAAAATTTATCTCTTTCCAATCCGGCATTTTAGTCCCCTTTATAATTGATCAATTAATGATTGAATATGTTCTTTGTAAGATTTGAGTGTGTTCAATTCAGATTCCGCAAGATCTTTAATCGATAATATTTTTGAAACAATATTATCAGATTCATCAATTACTTTAGATATTTTTTTGTCCGTCACACCTATCATTTCCAAATACCTATTTTGGTTTTCGGTCAATTCCGATGTGGAAAAAAGAAAACTTGTGATGGTGTTATTCATGCTGTATGCCCGGTTATATGCAAGTCTTACTTCCCTTTCGAGAGCATCTTCAAGATCTTCAAGCGGCTTAAGCAGTTCAAGTCTCTTCCTGGTTACCTGTTTCTGAATTGCATTTCCCGCCATTGCAAGAAATTCTTCACGTTCGGTTTTATCATTGTTAGTCACAACTGTATTCCACGCATCACTGATTTCACTATTTTCAAAAAACTTTTTAGTTAGAAGCGGCGCCCACTCATCTTTAATAAAATTATCTATTTCATTCTTTTTCCCCTTGAAATATTTATTGAGCAGTGCTATGTGAGAATCTTCAATTGAACTTATTTGTTTACCGAGTTCAGCCGATAGCTGTCCCGCTTCTTTTGGAACAGTTGCACATCCGGCAAATGAAACGATGACCAGTACTAAAATTATTGAGGTTTTTCCCCAATTAGGAATCTTCATTAAACGCCTCCAATAAATTGAATTGAATTTATTTTTGATTTTTTAAAACTCATAACCAATGCCCGCACCTAAATAGAATACACGGTAAAGCTGCATTGTATCGGCATCTTTAAATTTGTCGAGAGTCTTGAACATTTTATCGGATGCCATAAACCTTGCATTCATATCTAGAAAAATGTTATTGGTAAAGCTGTATTCGAGACCGGCAATTAAAATTATTCCCGCATCAAAAGATCCGGCAGAAACTCTTTTGGATACTCGGTGAATATCAATCAGAGTAATTCCCAAACCCCCGTAATATCTGAACCGGTTTTTAACCCGCCCGTAAAACGGCAAATAAACTTTTAAGAGAAGGTTTAAATTTCTTGCGTAGATGGTGCCGGTGCTTCCCGTAGTGTCGCCGTAATCAGCGTAATCCCTAAAGTTTCCAAAGTCATAAATGAAACCTACGTCTGCTGAAAACGGGATATCAAAAATTGCCGACGAATAAAAACCTGAGACTTCAACTGCGGGTCTCAAGTGATTTCCAAAAAACATGTCCCCGTATTCGGGGAAAAATAATGAGTGAAGCCCGTTTATCCGGAAACCAATTTTCCTTGGGATGAGTCTGAAAAATTCTGACGGCTGCTTATAATTTAATTCGACATCCTCCGAATTAGAATTAATTTCAAGAGAAGCATATTTAATATTCTTTACTGAAAATAGGGAATCTCTAATTTCAGTGTAGATATTATTGATATAATCTTTCAATGAAGTAGGCTTAACTTCGGTATGATATATTATCCTTTTCAATTCCCTTGCAGCTTTGGGGTCGTACATATCAATTTTTATATCGAAATTACTCGGGTTGCCTATTGTCTGCATCGAAATTAAAATATCGGCATTGAGATCATTTGTTATTACGGATGGCTCCGTTAGTGAACTTAGGTAGACTTCCAGCTTATCAAAATATGAAGGGTCTTCAACCAGCTCATAATACTTTTTCAAATTAATATCTGTGTGAAAACTTGATATAAGGGAGTAAATAATTTTTCTCGAAAGATCATTCATTGCAATGTGATCTGCGCTTTGCGGATCAATAAAAAATGTGGGTTTTGCCACAATCGCAAACCTCGAAAGCCTCTGGTGTATTTTGCTGTCATAAAGGCGCAGAATTGCATTTCTAAATTCATCTCCAATTTCATGAAGTTTTAGATCAAGATTTTCCGGATTTTCAATGCTGAACGAAATCTGCTTGGTAATAATAACGCGGTCTTCCTCATTATCATTACAGTTGGAAATAATATGCACACGGTCTCTGTCATCAAATGCGTAGGCATCAATCGTATAGTGAGGTTTCTTTTTAACGCCCGGTACATTTGTGATTATTGAATCACGGTAGACTTTAATTTTATTGGAAATCACAAGTCTGGATTTAAGATACTCAGGAACTGCATTAGCTAAAAATTTATGCTCATCATTAAATGTATCTATCTTCATTTTTTTAAAGACTACATTTATCTTATCATCAAATCCTGCATTAAGTTGTTTTAAAAATTCACTTATTAATTCATTTGCCTGGATTGATTGAGTACTGCTGAATGGATAATAATATTTTGTTCGAGTAGTAAATAACTCGATATACTTAATTGGAGAATTGCTATAAATATGATAGACCCCTGCTGTGAGGTAGAATAATTGATTTCTGGTATGGAGCGTGGCATCAATCAGATAAGACATTGAAGAACTATTCAAAATTATTTGAACATTCTTGCCCTGCATTATTTTGACGGGATCGCCAATACTGCTCGAGTCCAAATTTTGTTCGAATGATATCGTGTCCAGCAAAGAACCAAAAATTGCGGAGTTGCCGATTTCAGAAAATATTTTGTCTCTCAGTTTTGATATCCGCAGTGAGCTGGGAACATCACGTTCTGCAGTTAAGGAAAATATTACTACAGAATTCGATTTACTTTGAGCACTATTTATAGTGTTGAATAAACCAATGCAGAAAATGATCATGAATATTTTTAAGATCAATTTCATCTATATTTACTGGGAATCTCTAGTTCAAGATCGAAGGGAAAAATCATATTATCTTTATTAACAAAAATGTTATCCGCCTTTGCTGTGTATTTGAAAACATAATCCCGGGCTGTTAAAGAATCATAATAAGTAAGTTCCACATTTTTGTATTCACCAAATTTTAGGGGTATTAATTTTCCGGAGGAACCGTAATATTGATTATCAATTATAACAGAAGCCGGAACTTGATCTCCGTTTTTTATTCGGGCATTAAATTTTACAGAAGCGGTTTTTCTTAACTCTTCTGAAAGACTTATGAATATTTCCCCCTTATCATCACAATCTTCCACAGAAGAGAATCCTACTAAAGGATTATACAAATCGTGATAAAGAGCATATTTATACTTTTCGGTATTGAGTATTCTAACCTTTCTTGAATTGGTGATTTTCATTCTTCCGAGATACTGACCGCCCTGCAGCTCCAGCATTCCGTTGGAAACAGAGATAATTACATCGGTTGAATTTTGAGGAAGCCGCAGTTCATCGTATGATGATGAATTGTCAATCAATATATTTTCACTGTAGCGGCTGTTTTCGAGTGAATCAATCAATTCATAATTGAACATACCGTTTATCAAATCAACCGATTCATTATTCCCCGCCACAATTGGCTTGACGGTGCCGAACCCGGAGGCATCAGTAAATTTAACTTTTGCAATATAGTCCGGCAGATTAAGTTTATACTTCATTTTTGCTGCTGCAACTTCGAACGGTATTTCTTTTGATTTTTCGAAGCCCGCTTCGAATTCAAGCTTAGCCGGTTTAATTTCTATCCGGTGAAATTTGTTTTCATAATCGGCGATCAGTAAATATTTTTGGGCGTCATCCGGCTTTTCGAAAATCAACTCGCTTTCTAAATTATGCTCGGCAGATGAGAATTTGATAGATTCATTTTTTATCAGCGTTAGAGTATCACTACCCTGTTTAGTGTAAAATAATTTTAGGTTAACCCCAAGCTCAATCGGTTCGGCGAAATCCAAACCATCAGCACCTTTGAATTGGACTATCACCAATTGTCTATTCGGAATTAAACTGGCAAATGTTAAAAAGACAACTATCGTCAGAATAATTATATTCGGAATGAATGATTTAAATGAGGAGAATATTTCGTCGAAACTTTTGGTCTGCATTTCAAAATATTTTTTACCGGTTAGCAATACCGCAATGAGTGTTACCAGCGATACCAAGCCTGTTATAGTGCTCTGAAAATATTCAAACAGCAGCCGGTAGTTCATTGCCAAGAAAATAATGCAGGCTAAATTTATCCAGAAAAGTGCGTAATTAAGATGAGCAAAAAATGACTTCCCTTTTGAAACCGGACGATCAGTTTGGTCTTGTGGTTCCATAAATAAAATCTCTCATCATTATGGCTGAATTTATTGTTTGCCTATAACCAGTAAGAGAAAAATATAGCACTAGTGCCAGAGTATTTTTAGAATATGTCTTACGACTATCCTCGGTATGTGTACTGAATTTTTACTGATTCAGCACATGAGAAATTTGAAGCAATATTAGGTCTGTTAAATCTTGTACTTTTGTCACTATTCCCTTACGTGGAGTAAATTTAATAAATAAACAATATTAATACAAGATATCTGAGAAATGAGATTTCACTGATTTAGGCCTTTTCTATATTTGGGAAAAGTGCATATAAAAGTACTCCCTTTCCCCTCTTCGCTTTCAACCCAAATATCGCCGTTGTGTTTTTGAATGAATTCTTTGCACAGGGTTAAACCCAAACCGCTGCCCAATTCGTTTTCAGTTCCTCTTGTTGCCGGGTCGCCGGCAATATCAAAGATAGTGTCAATTTTTTCTTTGCTGATTCCAATACCGTTGTCTGCCACCTTTAAAACTACTTCATCTTTTTTGCGCTCTGCTGATATTTCAATTTTGCCATTCCTTTTCGTGAATTTGATTGCATTGGTAAATAGGTTTCTTAAAATAAATTCTGCCATTCTTCTATCGGCATAAATATAAAGTTCATCTTTCAATTTAATATCGATACGGATTTCTTTGCTCTCAGCCATTTTTTTTGAAACAGATAAAGCCGAAGCAATTAAAATTTCAATGTTTATTGATTCCGGGAAAAATTTAACATCCCCTCTTTGAGCTTTAGACCATTCGAGTAAATTTTCCAACAAGTAGTAAGTATTTTCAGCAGATTTATTTATAGTTTCCGCACAGAAAAGTAAATCTTCTTTATTGCCTAGGTCAATAATTTTTAGAAGTAAGTCGCTTGCCCCCAGAATAACATTAAACGGATTCCTTAAGTCGTGAGCAATAATTGAAAAGAACTTATCCTTTGTAGCATTAAGTTTTTCCAGTTCTAACTTTTGCTTTTCAAGAAGCTTTTCATATTGAATTCTTTCCGTAATATCTCTCGAATGGATTACACTTCTGATTCTAACATTGTCGTCGTCATATTGACTGGTTACAAAGTCCTCAACCCAAATAAATTCACCGCTTTTTTTCTTAATTCTGTATTGAAAATTGTACTCTTCCCGTAAGTTTTTATGTGCGTCGATAAGCATTGCCTTGATTCTACTTTTATCATCATCGTGAATAAAAGAAAACAGTCCTCCGGTAGTTAAATCTTCAAGTTCCCAATTTTGAAAACCGAGTAATTTTTTATAACCCTGTGAAATATATTTTAACTGATTATATTCTATTAATAGTACCCCGTCGGATACATTCTCAGAAAGGATCCTGTATTTTTCTTCACTAACCCTTAAAGCTCTTGCAGCCTTAACTCTATGGGTAATATCGGTGGCAAATCCGTACACTTTTACCGTGTCACCTTCTTCTACTGCTCTGGCGTTGGTTAAAATCCACGCGTGCGAATTATCATTTTTTTGAATCTCGAATTGCGATGATATTATTTTACCCTTATTAGCATAAGCATATTTAACTTTATTCATTAGTTGAGGAATATATTCCGGGAGGACATAACTAAAAAATTTCTCCCAATCATTATTAATTGTGTTTGGCGGAAGCCCGAGAAAATCATCTACCGCTTCGGAAATATAAGTATTGCTGAATTTGCCGTCAGCTTCAATATCCGCCTTGTAAATAATGCTCGGTATGCTTGCGGTAATCAATTCTTTTTCGTGGAGACTTTCGGCAAGTTCTTGTTCAATTTTTTCATTTTTAATCGATACCGCAGCTTGTTTGATAAGAGCTTCAGTAGTTTCAATATTTTGAACGTCTTTATCTTTCGGGAAAATTAATACTGCATTCGCAAAAATTTCTTCGTCGAGCATTACAGCGATACTATAAATTTTATCAACATCTAATATTTTTTCAAGCAGTTTGCAAGTAACTTTAGGTATTTTACCGAATGACAGTTCAAATAAACCCCCATTTAGTTTTTCAATTTTACCACTTTTTAACTGCTGAAAAGTCTTATCGGGTTTATATGTTTTTCTAATCGGATTATCACCCATTATCGAAATTATTT
>JAENZU010000143.1 GCA_016841125.1 Melioribacter sp.
ATAGAGTCTGTCAAAAGAGGCAATCAGTCCGATTACGCTCTTTTAGTTGATCGCTATAAAGACAGGGCATTTTCTCTTTTAAAAAGAATGCTCCAAAATGAAATGGACGCTGAAGAGGTTTTGCAGGATTGTTTTGTAAAAGCTTACAACTCATTAAATAATTTTAGGCAGGATTCAAAATTTTCAACATGGTTTTATAAAATAGTATACAATACAGCATTAACGGTACTATCCGGAAAGAAAAGAAAGATCGAACAGGAAATGTCTTCTATTGAGGATCATTTTGATCTCGGCGAGTATGACAATGAAATTTATTCTCAAACTGAAGATGCCGAAAAATATGTTTTAAAAATGATTGATAAACTGCCGTTAAAACATGCACTAGTTCTAATTTTATTTTATATTGACGGTATGTCGTTGAATGAGATCAGCAGTGTTACGGGGCAATCTTTGGTGAATGTGAAAGTAATGCTGCACCGATCAAGAAATTCACTGCGCGATCTGCTGCTCAAGCATAATTATCAAGAGGAAATGTTATGAAGATAAGTGAAGAAATATTAAATAAATATATTGATGATGAGCTAAGCAAAAAAGAGATCAACGAGCTGCAGCAATTAATTAAAGTTGATGAAGAGGCTCTGGCTATGCTGAAAGCTCATAAACTTGTAGATCAAATTTTAAGAAAACTAGAAGCAGAATCAGCCCCCTCGTCATTTACCGAAAATGTAATGAATAGAATTTATGAAACCCTAACGATAAAAAATAAAAAGTTTCCATTCTTCAGATTTATTGTATCAATTTTCGGATTGATGATAGCCGGATTTGTCGCTTACGGAATTTCAATCACTCCTTCTTCTTCAGAAAATAAAATAGTTGATGGTGTTTTAGATAAGGCTTCCGATTACACATCCGGTATTTTTAGTTTTATTGCAAATGCTTTATCCAATAGTACAATTCTAATGGTTATAGCCGGCGTTTCTTTAATTGTGCTTCTATCCGCATATTTTATGTTTGAATCCCATAAAACGTTTAAAGAAAAATTGAAAGGGTTTTAAACTAAATTCTATTCTTTTCAAAACTTTCCTAATTTGCTTACATTAGAGGGTAAATAAAATTTTCCAAAGAATTTAAATTTTTATGGATGACCAAATTAAATCCGGATTTGTAACGATCATCGGCAGACCAAACGTTGGTAAATCGACCTTATTGAATGCTCTGCTGGGACAAAAATTATCTATTACTACCAATAAACCACAAACAACCAGAAAGAAAATACTCGGTATTTTATCAGAAGAGGAATATCAGATTGTATTCCTCGATACCCCAGGAATTTTAGAGCCCTCCTACTTATTGCAGCAAAAGATGCTCGATTATGTAATGATGGCGGTTATAGATGCCGATATTCTACTTGTGATAATTGATATTTCCAACGAACCTCAGGGAAATAAAACGTTAAGTGATGAAAAAGTATTCCAGATTTTGCGGAAAGAAAAATCAAAAAAAATTCTGGTTATTAATAAAGTTGATCTTTCAAATCAAACCGAAGTTGAATCCCTTATTAAAAAAGCTGAAGATACAAATTTATTTGATGATGTTATTCCGGTATCCGCTCTCACAAATTATAATATCGATACTGTTTTGAATGCGATGCTGAATTACATTCCCGTTCATCCGAAATATTTCCCCGATGACCAACTCTCCGATGAAAATGAGAGATTCTTCGTATCGGAAATTATACGTGAAAAAATATTTGAAATTTATCGTGATGAAGTTCCTTACAGCACAGAAGTTCTAATTGCAGAATTCAAAGAGAGGGAAGGTCGCAAAGATTACATTTCAGCCGAAATTGTGGTTGAGAAAGAGACTCAAAAACCAATAATTATTGGTAAAGGAGGAGAGTCGATTAAAAAGCTTGGGCAGGCTGCACGCAAAGATATTGAAAAATTTCTTCAGCGGGAAGTTTATTTGGAAGTAAGAGTTAAAGTTAGAAAAGACTGGCGAAGCAATCCAACATTTTTGAAAAACTTCGGTTACGATACCGGAAATGAGTAGAACTCTTCTTTCAAAAAAATATTTTGCGGAAGGGGCACTCCTTTTAGTAACGCTGCTTTGGGGTGGAACATTTGTAATTGTTAAAGAATCTCTCTCCGATGCATCGCCGATGTTGTTCATCGCAATGCGGTTCTCTTTTGCTTCAATTTTTTTAATCCCGTTCGCAATTAAAAATAAACATCTTTTTGATGCCGCATCGGTTAAAGCAGGATTGTTTTTAGGCACGCTTATATTTGTTGCTTTCGCCGCTCAAACTGCAGGACTGCGTTATACCACCGCTACAAAATCGGGATTTATAACCGGCTCGCTTGTGGTGATGGTTCCCATTTTCCAATTGCTGATCGAAAAAAGGAAGCCGAGTAACGGGGCAATAATCGGGATATTTTTGGTATTTGTAGGAATCCTTTTTCTCTCAAGCGGAGGGAATTCTATTTTTACTTTCTTATCTGAACTAGGCGGAAATTTTAATATCGGTGATTCATTTACTTTGCTTTGTGCGGCACTGTTTGCATTGCATGTAGTTTATCTCGATGTCCTCACAAAAAAATATGATTACAGAATATTGGTGGTTTTCCAAATTGTAGTTGCCGGGGTGCTGGGATTTATTTTTGCTTACGGATTCAATTTAATAGAACTGGAAAAATTAAAAATAACTTTCTCCGGCAATTTGCTATTTGGGATTTTATACACAGCACTTTTTGCAACGGTGATAACAACAATACTGCAGACAAAGTATCAAAAGGATGTTTCACCAACTAAAGCCGGAATAGTTTACTCCTTTGAACCGATCTTTGCAGCACTTTTTGCCTTTTTTGTATTAAGTGAAAAAATCACTAATTTTGGATTCGTTGGAAGTCTGCTGATTTTTTCAGGTTTAATTGTATCAGAAGTTTACGATTCTTTAAAAAAGAAAAATGGAATCAACAAAAGCCAGAGCTGAAATTTTAGTTAGCGGTTTGGTTCAGGGAGTCGGATTCAGATATTATGCTTACCGGCACGCTGAGAAGCTTGAACTCACAGGTTACGTGAAAAATCTTTACTCCGGCGAAGTTCACATAATTTGTGAAGGAAATAAAAAACGGCTGGAAGAATTTTACGGATTTGTTAAAACCGGTCCGATGCACGCACAAGTTAAAGATGCTTCAATTAAATGGGGTGAACTCAAAAACGAGTTTTGATCATTTGCGATCAGACAATGAAAATACCTTTTAGAACCGGATTCGGTTACGATGTTCACGCTTTCGCTTTCAACCGTAAGTTGATTTTGGGCGGAATAGAAGTGCCGTTCGACCGGGGTCTGCTTGGTCACTCAGACGCCGACGTTTTACTTCATGCAATATCCGATGCTCTTCTCGGTGCCGCTGCGCTTGGGGATATCGGAAAACATTTTCCCGATACCGATCCAAATTATAAAGATGCCGACAGTAAAATTCTTCTTTCCAAAGTTTATCAATTGATTGAAGGGAAGGGATATATTTTAGGAAACATCGATGCTACAATAGTTATGCAGCGTCCGAAACTTGCCCCGTTCATTGATAAAATGAGAGAAATTATTTCATCAATTTTGAAAGCTGATGTATCACAAGTTTCTGTTAAAGCCACCACTTCGGAGAAATTGGGATTCGTTGGACAGGAAGAGGGAGTTGAAGCATTTGCCACAGTATTAATAATTTCGAAAGATTAACGAATGCTCGATACAGCTCTTGAGTTAATCCGAAGCGTTGATCCGAATTACATTTATTTGGTTTTATTTTTCTTTGCATTTATCGAAAATGTTTTCCCGCCTTCACCGAGTGATGTGGTTGTGGTTTTAGGAGCTACACTAATTGCATCCAATACAATTGCATTTGTTCCCATTTTACTTATCACAAGTATCGGCAGTGCATTAGGGTTTATTTTAATGTACGTCGTCGGTTATTTTTTCGGGGAGAATATTTTAAGAAAGGGGAAGATTAAGTTCATCCACAAAGATGATCTTGAGAAAACCGATAATTGGTTTGGCAGATGGGGCTACCGGCTTATTTTAGTAAACCGCTTTTTACCTGGCACTCGTTCTGTAATTAGCTTTTTCTCCGGCGCTCACCGGCTTAATATGATCAAAACATTTTTATTGGCTGCCATTAGTGCATTCGTTTGGAACACGCTAATTATTTACGTCGGAATGCAGCTCGGCAATAACATTCCATTAATTGATTATTATTTGACTACCTATTCACAAATAATAATTGGCATAACTGCAATTGTAATCATTATTTTACTGGTTAGATTTTTTATTAAACGTAAAAAGACCAGGCTTCCGTGAAATTCTTAAATAAGTACAAATCATTTTTAACTCCCGAACAGAAAAAGGAGAGAAACCGGCAATTATTGTTTGGACTTGCTGCCGGAGTTTTATTTGCGGCATCCTATCCTCCGGTGCCGACTTTCTTTCTCAGCTTTGTTGCACTCGTTCCGTATTTGGCAGTAATTGAAAAACGAAAATCACTCGCAGATATAAACAGGATAACCTATTTTACATTTTTCATTTTCAGTGTGCTCACCATTTATTGGGTAGGCAGCTGGATGTCCGATACAGATCCCTTTTTAATTATTGCGGGAATTGCACTTTTATTTTTTAATCCGATACTATTTCTCATTCCATCCACACTCTATTATTTCGCAAAGAAACAGTTCGGAAGTAAGATTGCATTAGTTCTGTTTCCATTATTCTGGGTTACTTACGAATATGTTTACAGCCTAACCGATATAAGATTCCCGTGGCTCACTGCAGGCAACAGTGTCGCCTATTTTACCCCCTTCATTCAAATTGCAGATATAATAGGAGTTTACGGAATATCTCTGTTAATATTATATATCAATATTTTTGCTTATAAAATTTATTTAAACTACATCAATAAAACAAAACTAAAGCCGCTGCATATTGCTGGACTTCTTCTTCTTTATGTAATACCCTTGGTGTATGGTTTTATAAAAATTAATACTTATGAAGAGAGCCGGGAAAAAGTAACTGTCGGAGTTGTTCAGCCAGATTTCAATCCATGGCTCAAATGGGAAGCCGGTAATATTGATGAACAGTTGGATGTTTATTTAAATCTATCACGTAAGACTATCGAAAACGGAGCCGAGGTTTTGATGTGGCCCGAAACTGCTTTGCCGGTTTATCTCCTCTCGGGCAGCCACTACAGGCAAGCCGATAGAATACATTCATTCCTCGATTCGAATAATGTTTTTCTTTTGACCGGAATGCCTCACGCAGAATTTTATTTCGATACGACCAAAGCGCCCAAAGATGCCAAACCGCTTAAAAACTCTGATGCACTTTATACCTCTTATAATTCGGCACTTTTCTTCAGACCCGGGAGCAGGGAAGTTGGTCATTACGGAAAAATTAAACTCGTTCCTTTCGGTGAGAAAGTACCTTATGTAGAATATATCCCGTTCTTGGGCGATTTAATCAAATGGAATGTAGGAATATCAAGCTGGAATACCGGTACGGATACCGCTGTATTCAAAGTATCGGAAGATAAACTTTTCCGAACCGGCAGCGAAAAAGATACTATTGGATTTGCGGGGGTTGTCTGTATTGAATCGATCTACTCAGATTTTATAGCTTCATTTGTTCAGCGTGGTGCAAATGTGCTTGCTGTTGTAACTAATGATAGCTGGTACGGTTATTCAAGCGGACCTTTTCAGCATAAATCTATAAGTAATTTAAGGGCGGTGGAAAATAGGCGTTCTGTTGTCCGTGCAGCGAACGGGGGAATCAGTTGTTATATAAACGCATTGGGCGAAACTATTTATGAAACCAAACTATTTACCCGAGATCAATTTACAGTAAATATCGAAATCAGAAATGAGGAAACTTTTTATACTGCTCATCCGCTTATCGTTCCGATTCTCTGTTCAGTTGTTTCAATTTGGATGCTGGGAATATTTATACTATTTAAATTAAAAGAAAAATTTTACGGTAATAAAAATGAATAAAATGATTGATTTAAGAAGCGATACTGTAACCAAGCCTTCTCAGGAAATGCGTAAAGCAATGTTAAACGCTGAGGTTGGAGATGACGTTTATAAAGAAGATCCGACGGTAAATAAATTGGAAGAATATGCCGCGGATTTGCTCGGTAAAGAAGACGCTCTTTTTGTCCCGAGCGGTTTAATGGGAAATCAGATATGCCTAAATGTGCTGACTAATCCCGGTGATGAAGTTATTTGTCACAAAGATGCTCATATTTTTATTTATGAATCGGGATCACCCGCAGCACTCAGCGGAATTCAACTCTTTCCGGTTGCAGGAGAGAGGGGAATTATTTCTCCGGAATTGGTCGAGGAAGTTATTCGTCCCGAAAGTGCTTATTACATGCCCCGCACAAAAGTGATTGAAGTTGAAAATACACACAACCGCGCCGGCGGAACTATTCATCCGATTGAAAACATTAAGAAATTGAGAGAACTCGGGCAAAGGCATAATCTCTACAATCATCTTGATGGTGCGAGAATTTGGAACGCTTCCGTTGCAACGGGTATTTCGGTATCGGAATATGCATCTCATTTCGATTCAATTTCCTGCTGTCTTTCAAAAGGATTGGGAGCTCCAATCGGGTCAATCATTGCCGGCGAAAGAGATTTTATTAAAGAAGCTTACAGAATTAGAAAAGCCTGGGGCGGGGGAATGAGGCAGGTTGGTATAATTGCCGCAGCCGGATTATTCGCGCTTCAGTATAATTTTCGAAGACTGGAGGAGGATCATCAAAAAGCTAAAATGTTTGCAGATAAACTTGCAAATTCAGGTAAAATTGAAATAGATATCAAAAGTGTTGAAACCAATATTATTATGTTTCGTCCTAAAACTTTAAAGGTAGAAGAATTGTTGAAAAAATGTTTAGAAGATGGTGTGATGTTATCCACAGGCTCAGTTGGCATGGTACGTGTCGTTACACATATGGATGTTTCCTTTGACGAGATTGAAAAAGCGGCAGAAATTGTATTAAAGAATTTAGGATAGAATGAATAATCAAAAAAGAGAAAATAGCAGTTTTATTGGGAAGTTGATTGAGCGTAGAATTCCGCACGTTTTTATTTTTTACGTGCTGATCAGCTGGGGAATTTTGAACTTAATGGATTACCTTTCCAATAAGTATTATTTCTCTCCCCACTTATCAGAGTTCGTTTTCGTACTCTTGCTGCTTTTAATTCCCATTGTTTTGGTAATTGCCTATAATTACGGAATAACAGCGGAGAAGAAGTGGTCCACTTTTGAGAAAGTGATTATCCCTATAAATTTCTTAGCGGCAATTGCCGCATTGTTTTTAATGTTTCAGGGGAAGGATCTGGGATCAACTCTTAAAACTATTACACTGAGAAATGAAGATGGAAAAATATTCGAACGAATAATTCCAAAATCCGAATTCAGAAAAAATATCTCGATGTTTATGTTCAGTAATGACACCGGCGATCCTGAAAATGAGTGGCTGAAGAATACAGTGCCGAATTACTTAAGCATCGATCTTTCTCAAGACCTTTATCTTTACATAATTCCGCCGCCATACTTCCAGGAAACTTTGATTAAAGAAGGCTATCCATCGGGAACAGATATACCGCTAAATCTCAGAAAGAAGGTTGCTCAAGATTTTAATTCCGACTATTATGTTTTTGGAAATGCCGATATTGTTGATGGTGAATTTGCAGTAGAATAT
>JAENZU010000144.1 GCA_016841125.1 Melioribacter sp.
ATATAAACATTTTGCCGCTAGTCGAAACTGTGGATGACTTAAGGAATTCAACCGATGTAATGGAATCTCTTTTTAACAATAAAGCTTACAAACAAAATTTAGTATGTAATAAGAACATTCAAAAAATAATGATTGGCTACTCAGACAGCAACAAAGACGGCGGGTTGATCACATCAAATTTTGAACTCTATAATTCACAAATTAGATTAAAAAATTTATGTGAAAAATATGGATTCGAAATGATAATATTTCATGGAAGGGGAGGAAGCATTTCAAGAGGAGGAGGACCCGTTAATCAATCGATTCTAGCTCAGCCGGATGGAACTATTAAAGGGAAAATTAAATTAACTGAGCAGGGAGAAATGATCTCATCCAAATATTTGATTGAGGGAAAAGCAATCCGATCTCTCGAACTAATTATCTCTGCTGTTATTAAAGCAACTCTATCATCCGAAAAAAATAATTCAATTAATAAACAGAAAAAACATCAAGAACTCTTTTCCGAAATTTCTGAAAAAGCATTGATTAAATACAGAGAACTTATAGACACCGAAAATTTCATAGAATATTTTAGAACAGCAACACCAATTGATATTATTGAAAAATTGGAAATAGGATCACGCCCGGCTTCCAGAAAAAAAAGTCAGGATATTTCCTCTCTAAGAGCTATTCCGTGGGTTTTTTCATGGACACAAAATAGACAAACCATTTCCGGATGGTATGGTTTCGGAACCGCTATTGATAAAGCAGTAAAAGAAGGACTAACTAATTGGAAAGAATTAAATTATATGTTCAAAAATTGGGAATTCTTTAAAGCCTTAGTTTCTAATTTAGAAATGGTTTTAACAAAAACTGATATGATAATTGGAAGTGAATACTCGAAACTTTGCAGTGATAAAAAGACGGGTGAAAAAATAAATACTTTGATAAGTAATGAATATCAACTTTCAAAGGAATGCGTATTAAAAATAACCGGCGAAAAGAACTTATTGGATCATAACACGTCGCTTCAAAGATCACTAAGTTTGCGAAATCCTTATATCGATCCAATCAGTTTTATTCAATTAAAGCTAATTCGTGAATATAGAGCAGCTAGTGGTGCTAAACAAAATAAGATTCTGTCTGTATTAAGGTCTACCGTTAACGGTATTGCCGCAGGTATAAGAAATACCGGCTAATGAATAATCGATTAAATTTTCCGCAAACAATATTTGTATTTAACGTAGAGTCTATATTGCGTTTGTAGAAGCTATCCTTCCAATCCTACATACATATCTTCAATTAAATCTTTATACCTCTCCTCAATAACTTTTCGCTTAACAGATAGTTTTGGAGTTAGTTCACCGCCTTCTATTGAAAAGGGTTTATCAAGGATTGTGAATTTTCGAACTCGTTCGAATTTTGAAAGATTTTTTTGAAATTGAGCTAAATCTTTATCTAACAATTCATAAATCTGTTTCATATTCACTAATTCCATTTCGCTGTTGTATGGAATACGGTTAGCATCGGCATATTCTTTAATTGCCTCAAAGTCGGGAACTATTAGCGCCGTGAGGAACATTCGCCGATCCCCTATCAATACAAACTGTTCAATGAATTTGCTTCCGAGAAAAAGATTTTCGATAGGCTGAGGAGCAACATATTTTCCGCCGGAAGTTTTAAACAAATGCTTTTTTCGGTCGGTTATAATTAAAAATCCTTCGGCATCAAAAACTCCAATGTCTCCGGTGTAAAGCCACCCATCTTTAAGAACCGCATCTGTTTCTTTTTTATTGTTGAAGTATCCCTGCATAATACTCGGACCGTAAGCGAGAATTTCGCCATCTTTCGCAATTTTAACTTCTACTCCCGGCAGCACTTTGCCAACTGTACCGAATTTGTAATCGTTAACCCGGTTAGCGGCTATTACCGGCGACGACTCTGTAAGTCCATATCCTTCAATAATTAAAATTCCTACGGATTCAAAAAACTGCCCCAACTCGCGTGAAAGCGGAGCTCCGCCGGAGATAAAAAATCTAATTCTTCCGCCTGTACGTTCCCTTAATTTTGAATAGACCAATTTATCTGCAAGCTTTCTTTTTAATGATAAAGAGATGGGTGCGTTATCGTTAGATTTTTTTGCGTTTGCAAATTCTTTTCCTACCTCAATTGCCCAGTTGAAAATCTTTTGCTTCTTCTCGGGCTGAGTTTCAACATTCCTTCTAATTCTACTGTAGATTCTTTCAAATAATCTCGGCACTGCCGTCATCAATGTTGGGCGGATTTCCTCCATATTGGATGCAATTTTTTCGATACTCTCTGCGTACGCAATTGTTGAACCTGCCGAAAGTGCTGTATAATATCCTGCCATTCTTTCGAAAATATGGCACAATGGAAGGAATGATAAGAACAAATCACTCGGACCAATATCGAAAACTTCATGAGCGGCTTTCACATTCGATATTATATTTTTGTGAGTGAGCATAACACCTTTCGGTTCCCCGGTGGTACCGGAAGTATAAATAATTGTGCAGAGTTCATTTTCCTGATTTAAACTTATCGCATCATCAAAATATTTTTCTTTTCCCTTCTTAAATATTTTTCCTTTTTCCTGTACTTGTTTAAAGGAATAAATATCTTTCTCAGTTCCGGCATCTTTTTCATTCATCACAATAATAAATTTAATCGTCTTTAATTGGTTCTTAACTTTCATCACCTTATTAAGATGGAATTTATTTGAGACGATTACACAGATAGATTGAGAATCATTTAGAATAAATTTAATTGTATCTGACGTTGAAATAGGATAGAGAGGCACATTTACCGCACCTAACCCGGTAATGGCGAAATCAGAATAAACCCACTCGGGTCTATTTTCGGCAATGATCGCAATCTTGTGATCCCGCTTAACACCAAGCGATGCTAGACCCATTGCAAACAGTTCGGTTTCTTCTCTCATCTGACCATATGAAATATCCTCATAAACTTTGTCAAACTTATGACGAAGAACAGGTTTGTTTACCTTTTTTGCATGTTCTTTTGTTAATATTTGAAAAATATCAGGTATAGTCTTTACATCTGCAACTAAGGGCATTTCACCTCCGGATTATTAAAGTCTTTTAATTTAATTTTAGATGAAAAGAAAAGCAAGAAATTCAATAATAAAATAAATGAAAAAATGCCCCGCTTTTGGGGGCATTATGGAAATTAAACTTTAATAAAAATATTTTTCGAGTAAAGAATCCACATTAAGCCAAGCCATATTAGGACATAACTTAGTGCAAATGCAAGTGAAGCATTAATTGGATCGAGCCAGGAAAGATATAGATTGTTGAAAATTACAGTTTTCAGAGTAACTTCATTGCCGGCACTATCTGTTACTTTTACAAGATATAATATTTTAGCAACTATTCCTGAAAGGAAAAAAACAGTTATTGCATTTAAGCCGTAAACTTGGAACGGTTTGATCCACCACTTGTAGCCTTTAACATCAATAAACCAGTAGCACATTCCTAAAAATTGAAGTGCCAATCCTCCGGTGTATAAAACATAAGAGCTTGTCCATAAACTTTTATTGATCGGGAACCATCCATCCCAAACCCATCCCGCCGCCATTAAGATATTTCCGAAAACAAAAAGCCAAAGAGTTTTTATTACTTTATCTCTATCACTTCTGAGCCAATGACCGGTGAGAACACCAATGAGTCCGGTTGATATAGCGGGGAGCGTGCTTAGCAGACCTTCGGGATCCCAAATTTTAGAAGACGACCAAAGATGCCCGCTTAAGAGCAGCCGGTCTAGCCAGGCACCCAAATTTGTTTCTGGCTGAAGATTAGCATAACCAACGCCGGGCACCGGAATAAATGTCATTAAAATCCAATACAGAATTAAAAATCCTGCAGTTAAATAAACTTGAGTTTTAATATTCGATTTTAAAAATATGATTGATGTTACCAGGTAAACTACTGCAATTCTCTGCAATACTCCCGGTATCCTAATTGTACCAAGTTCGAAGTAAGGAAACCCGGCCATTATCAATCCTAGAAGAAAAAGTACAGCGCTTCTCTTAAATATTTGCAGAATTAATTTTGTCTGATCGGCACCCTGTTCTTTCCTTTTGGAAAGTGAGTAAGTTATGGCAACGCCAACAATAAAAAGGAAAAAGGGAAAGATCAAATCGGTAGGAGTGCAGCCGTTCCACTCAGCATGCCTAAAAGGAGGGTAGATTGAACTCCAGGTACCCGGGTTGTTAACCAATATCATTCCCGCAATTGTAATGCCCCTAAATACATCTAAGGATAAAAGACGTTCGGATTTTTTTACGGTCATTTTTCTACCTGTTTATTTAAGGAGACCTGCCAAACTTATTATAAAAACTCTTGATTAACAAATTTTTTATTCCTTCGCCAATTAAAATTCCTTATTATTGTGGTTTCAATTACAGATAGAATAACAAATGCACTTTTTACGAAGAATATACGATTGGATGCTTCATTGGGCAGAGACACCTTACGGTCCGGTGGCGCTGTTTATATTATCATTTGCGGAAGCATCTTTCTTTCCAATTCCGCCGGATGCACTTTTAATTGCATTAATTTTAGGAGCTCAACACAAAGCTTTTAAATTTGCACTAAATTGTACAATCGCATCAGTACTCGGTGCTATTTTGGGCTATGCAATCGGCTATTTTATATGGTGGAATTCTCCCGGTGAATTTTCGAACGTTGCAATGTTTTTCTTCAACAATATACCTGGATTTACAAAACAACTTTTCGGGAAGGTTCAAACACTATTTGAAGCATGGGATTTTTGGATCATTTTTACGGCAGGATTTACCCCAATTCCATTCAAAGTTTTCACAATATCGGGCGGTGCTTTTAATATTAACTTTGTAATGTTTTTAATAGCTGCTCTTATTGGGCGTGCCGGCAGATTTTTTCTAGTTGCCTTTTTGATCTGGAAATTCGGCAGCCAGATAAGAACCTTTATTGACAAATACTTTAATTGGCTTGCGGTTGCATTTACCGTACTGCTTGTCGGCGGGTTTGTATTGATTAAGTTTGCCTTTTAAAGACCAAGCTTCACACCCATCTTGTGGATATCATTAAAAAATTGATTCGGTTCAACTATCAAAGCCTGAAAGTGAAGACCCTCTTTACGTATGTCGCCGTAAATTAATTGTTTAATACAAGCAACTATTGGGACCGCTGTTAGAACATAACTTTTACTTGAGGACAATGTAATGGTAATAATTTTTTCTTTACCCCCCGATTTACCTGAAGCAACGAATTTTAAAATTGTCATATAGGGTGCAGAATTAAACCTCTTTATTGAAAACACAAAAAAGCGAATTAACCAAGCCGGTATTTTTCTCCGAGTAAGTTTACCAGTTAATAGAATTACCGGTACCGCAAAATTGTCAAAAAACCAATTGAACCCTGTTACAAAAAAGCCTGTCTCTTTTAACCCCTCCATCTCATCGGAAAGCTGTTTTAATTCCTCCATAAAGAGAGGCACACATTTTTTCTTGCCAAAACCTTCGCCGAAATCAATAACAGGTGTATATTGGTAGCTAACGGTTACCCATTCACCATTTCTAAATATAAAAGGACGATAATCAAAAAATTCGGCTATCATTTCTTTTATTGTAGATTCGGAAAAATTGTAGCTCCCCCAGTCCTCTCGGATAAGGCTGTAAACATTTCCTTTTTCGAGCGTGTCAAATAGTCTTGCCGCATACCTTACTAATGCACCGGGCACCCCGGGATGAAATCCGGCGTCTGTAATAAAGCAGCATCCGGCTTGATTAATTCGCTCTTCAAGTCCGGCTAATATTTCGTGTTTATATTTAGTTGATAGCTGTGTATCTATGTAATCCACTTTAGCTTCGAGACATGCTTCTGCCACTTTCTTCACATGATCGGTTGTGCTTGATGCAACAACAACTAAACTAAACCCTTTAATTGATTCGACAAGTAAATGCTGATCGTTTACATCAATTTTTAATGCTGCGCATTTACTCATCGAGTATTTGGAGTTTAAATGATCCGACAACTCCTTTGCTTTTTCAAAACTTCTACCTGCAATTGTAATATTTGATTCTGTTTCTTTCAGCAGAAGCTCGGCAATCAATTTGCCGGTATTTCCATAACCGCCGAGAATAAATATTTTCAAATTTCACTTCTTATTTATTTAACAAATTATTTGCCTTTGCAATAATGTTCTCCACCGTGAAACCGTAATTTTCGAAAATAATTTCTGCAGGGGCTGAAGCTCCAAAATGTTCAATACTAATTGAGTCTCCGTTATTCCCCACAAATTTTTCCCAGCCGGTTTTTACTCCTGCTTCAATTGAAAGTCTTGCCTCAACATCTTTAGGCAGCACAGATTCTTTATACTCTTCACTTTGTTTTTCAAAAAGTTCCCAGCTAGGTAAACTTACCACACGTGTTTTAAGTCCGCTGCTCTCTAGTTTATCAGCAGCTTCAATAGCCAGATAAACTTCAGAGCCTGTAGCTAATAAAATCAATTCCGGTTTTGTTTTCGAATCTTTAATAACATATCCGCCTTTTAATGTATTTTCTGCCGGTGAATATTTTGTTCTGTCGAGCGTTGGCAATTTTTGTCTTGTGAGCACAATTGCAACCGGACCTCCCTTATGTTCTATTGCAGCCTGCCATGCATAAACTGTCTCATTTGCATCGGCGGGACGGATAACAACGCAGCCCGGAATAAGACGCAGCGAGTTTAATTGTTCGATGGGCTGGTGTGTTGGTCCGTCTTCTCCTAACCCAATGCTGTCATGTGTGAAAACGTATATTGGTTTAATACCCGAAAGAGATGCGAGTCTAATTGTAGGACGCATATAGTCGGAAAATATTAGAAAGGTTCCGCCATATGGAATCAGTCCGCCGTATAGAGCCATACCATTCAGCATACTCCCCATAGCATGTTCGCGAATGCCGAAGTGAATATATCTTCCGGAATAATTCTGTGCGGAAAAGTTTGAAGCATCTTTCGGCAAAGTATTATTCGAAGGAGTCAAGTCGGCTGACCCGCCCACCAGTGCCGGCAATTCTGCGGCTATAGCATTTATAACTTTGCCTGATGCACTTCTAGTAGCCATTTTTTCATTGTAGTTATCAAATTCGGGAAGTTTCTTTTTCCACTCGGTGCCGAAATCTCCGCTGAAAGTCTTCAAAAATATTTCAGCTTCATTAGGATATTCATTGTTATATTTTTCAAACCTTTCATTCCATTTTGTCTCGAAAGCTTCGAACTTGGGCATCATTTCATTAAAATGCGATTGTACTTCTTCGGGTATATAAAATTGCTTTTCAACAGGCCAGCCCAAATTTTGTTTTGTTACCTTTAATTCTTCATCCCCCAAGGGAGAACCATGCACGCCGGCGGTATCCTGTTTATTCGGGCTTCCAAAACCAATGTGAGTATTTGTGATTATTAAAGATGGAATATTTTTTTCGATCTGTGCGTTTACTACTGCACTTTCCAGCACGGTTAGATTGTTTACATCATCAACATACTGCACATGCCAGCCGTAAGCTTCAAATCTTTTGCCCACATCTTCGGACATCGCTAGGTCAAGAGAACCGTCGATTGTAATTTTATTATTATCATAAAACACTATGAGGTTGCCGAGTTTATTATGCCCAGCAAATGAAGCAGTTTCATGAGAGACACCTTCCATCATATCGCCGTCACTGGCAATTACGTATATAAAGTGATCTAAAAGATGAATATCAT
>JAENZU010000145.1 GCA_016841125.1 Melioribacter sp.
CTGAGGACGCCGTTAGACAGCAGCAGTATCAAGAGAAACTTCAAAGTTTATTAAATGCTTCAGTAGTTGTCAGCGAAGCTCAAATAAAAAGAAAGTTTGTAGAACAGAATATTAAAATGAATGCGGATTATGCGTTAATGGAGCAATCAGCTATCGCCGACAGTTCGGTTGTTCCTACCGAAGAAGAAATGAAAAAGTACTACGATCAAAATTTGGAAAAATTTAAAATTGATCCCCAAAGGAAGTTGAAGTATGTGCTGTTCGAAAGAAAACCTTCACAAGGCGATACATCAGGAATAAAAAACAACCTTGAAGCAATTATTGAAAAGTTAAAAGAAGATACTGCTTCATTCAAAACCTACGTTGATATTTATTCGGATCAGCCGTTTTCTATAGATACTTTATCGATCACAAAAATACCCCCCTCGGCACAGGATGCTCTACTAAATGCAGAAGCCGGCAGTATTATTGGTCCTCTTCTTGTGAATACTGATTTTGTAGTTTACAAGATAAACAGCATAATCAATTCCGATGAAGAATTCGTTAAAGCTTCCCATATTTTAATTAGGAGCAATCCTGAAAATGAGGAAGAAGCAAAAGTAAAAGCCGATGAAATTTATAACGAATTGCAGAATGGGGCGGATTTTGAAAAGCTCGCAAAGGAAAAATCGGAAGACCCGGGCAGCGGTGCTAACGGCGGCTCTTTAGGATGGTTCGGTCGCGGTCAGATGGTTCCCGAATTTGAAAAAGCAAGCTTTGATGGTAAAGTTGGTGCTGTACAAAAACCGATTAAAACAAACTTTGGTTATCATATTATCAAAGTTGAAGATAAAACTAACAAAGAGGTTGTAGTAGAAAAGATCACCAATACGATTGCACCTTCTGCTACCACTATTGATAATATCTACAGCAATGCAGGTGATTTTGCTTACCTTGCAGAAAATAATGACTTTGAATCTGAAGCAAATTTGCTCAATTATAAGATTTTGGAAACGCCGGCATTTAAAGAAGATGCTCCTTCAATTCCGGGTTTGGGTGCCAACAAAGCTCTTGTAAAATTTGCATTCGACAATGGTGTTGGAACTCCGAGTGAAGTTTTTAAAGTTACTGCCGGATATGTTGTAGCACAAGTTTCCGAAATTATAAAACCTGGTTTCAAAGACTTTGCTACTGTTGAATCCCAGGTTAAAACACAGGTTGTTCGCGACAATAAATTTAAAAAAGCGCTGGCAATTATGACTGATGTAAGATCAAAATTGGGTGACAACGGCGACCTAAATGCCGCAACTCAATACAGTCCTAAAGTTAAAGTTAATAAAGCTGAAAACTTCGTTGCAAGTGGTAATATTCCTAATGTGGGAAGGGATTTTGTTTTCGCCGAAAAAGCTTTGGAGCTTGAAGTAAATAAAGTTTCCGAACCGTTTAAAGGCAGCAAAGGTGCTTACCTGCTTAAAGTTACCTCCCGTTCTAATTTCGATTCCACTGCGTACTCTATTCAGAGAAACACAATTAGAGACCAGCTGCTTACAACTCAGAGAAATCAATTTTTCTCTCAGTGGATTCAAAATCTAAAAGAAGAAGCAGATATAGTTGATAATAGATATATGTTTTATCGTTAATTACATTAGTTGAAAATTCACAAACCCTCGATATTTTATCGGGGGTTTTTTATTTACGCCCCTCTTTTTTACACTTTTCATTGATGTTGATTTATCTATATTTTAATCCCAGATTGTTCATTAGGTAAATTTATCAATAAAGTAATAGTAATATAAATTGTTAAATGATAAGTATTTAATCCCGACTTAGATTTTCTTGGGCTTGAAATATTTTCTTATAGTTATATTGCAGTCAAGCCCTTAGAAAATATTAGTCGATTTGTCATCCCGACAGCTTTCTTGATGACAAATTTGGGTTAATTTAATTTTATGATTAAGAGATCAATATTCATATCGTTATTACTGCTAGTCAGCTCATCACTTTCCGCTCAATATTCGGGCGAGAATTTTTCTCTTTCCGTAAACTATAACTATACTACAACATCAAAAATATATTTGTATCCAAATGCTGTTGATCCGTTTCTGCGCAATCAAAATATTCCCCTTGAGGATATTTACAGTTACTCGGCTGAATTGCGTTATGCATTAAATGAAAGTATCGCAATTGGTTTGGGTACCGAAATGCTGGAGAAAACCGAGGTTGGAACTAATGTTACTGTTTCCGGTCCTTCGGGTGTAACCAGACTGGAAATTGAAGAAGGATTTAAAATGATTCCAATTGAACTAACACTCTATTATCTAATGCCTTTTTCAACCGAGCAATTTAAATTTTTTATGGGCGGCGGAGGCGGAATTTATATCGGTGAACATATAAGGAAGTTCGGAACCGCCAGCGTTAGTAATGAGAGCAGAGAATTTGCATACGGCATTCATGTTTCAGCCGGAATGGAATATATGTTGACGGAATATTTTTCATTTCGGGGGGAAATGCAGTTCCGGGATTCTGAGTTTGAAATGACCTCCAAATATAATAATAGTGAGATTGTTTATAACGGCGTTACTTACAGCATTCCAAAAGACACTTTTGATTCGGAAATTAATATTGACGGTGTAACATTTACGATAGGTGCTGCATTTCATTTCTAATTTTTTTCATTTCATTTTTTTAATTAAATATCTCTCTTTACATTTACGGTATGAGTTTCAATAAGGTATATCTAACCGGTTTCATGTCTAGTGGTAAAAGTACACTTGGACCAATATTGGCTAATGTGCTCGGCTGGCAATTCTTCGATTTGGATAAAGAAATTGAAAGGATTGAAAAGAAAGCTGTAGTGGAAATTTTTGCCGAATATGGTGAAGAATATTTTAGAAGAAAAGAAACTGAAATTTTAGAGCTGCTTTCCAAAACACAAAATTCAGTAATCGCGCTCGGAGGCGGTACAATCGTACGCGAAGAAAATGTGAAGATAATAAATAAGACCGGAAAATTGATTTATCTCAAAGCTTCCCCGGAAAACATCTACCATAGATTGAAAAATAAAATTGACCGTCCTCTTTTTAGAGATTTGGTTTTAGAAGAAGGAAGCAAAGAAGAATTTCTGCAAAAAATAAATGACTTTCTAAATAAGAGAATTCACATTTATGAAAAAGCAGATATAACCATAAACACAGACGAAACTAAAATCGGTATTACCGTTGACAAAATTGCAAAAAAAATTATCAGAAGGTTGAATGAAGAAAATTAGAGTATCCACAAAAGAAAATCCTTATGATGTTATAATTGAAAAAGGCTGCTTTAAAGATTATTTGGATATTTCAAATCAATATAAATTTACCAGCAAAATATTTGCCGTAATAGACTCAAAGGTTTACAAATTACATAAGGCTTCTATAGATAAAATAATCGGCAGCGCCAATCTGTATTCCGAAAGTATTAAAATCGTATCATCGGAAGAAAATAAATCTTTCCAATCCCTTCAGAAAATTTTAGAGAAAATGATATCTACCGAAACAAACCGCGACAACTTGCTTTTGTCAATCGGCGGCGGAGTGATTGGAGATCTAGGAGGATTCGCTGCGGCGGTCTACTCAAGAGGAATTAAATGCGTACAAATTCCAACAACACTGCTTTCATGTGTTGATAGTTCGGTGGGGGGGAAAACCGGGATTAATTTAGCCGGAGTAAAGAATATTGTCGGTTCGTATCATCAGCCTTCGGTGGTTTTGATTGATACTGAATTTCTTGAAACATTGCCGAAATCCGAAATACTCAGCGGAATAGGAGAGATTACTAAATATGCATTTTTAACAGACGAGGCTTTTTTCAGTTTTGTCCAAAAACATCTCGATGATCTGCTGAATTTGGATCAGAAAGTAATTAGCAGAACAATCGAAAAATCTATTAGATTTAAAGCAGATGTTGTTGTTGAAGACGAAAAGGAAATTTTAGGAATAAGAAAAATATTGAATCTGGGTCATACATTCGGGCATGCAATAGAAGTTGATCAAAATTATAAAATCAAACACGGACAGGCAGTTGTAATTGGAATTCTCTGTTCATTATTCCTTTCTAAAAAACTCGGAATAATGGACAATGCTTTCTTTGAAAAAAGTATTGATATGCTTAGCTGGTTCAAAAATAAAATAGATATTAAAAATTACAATGCTCGCGCAATGCTTAAAATAATGAGGAAAGACAAAAAGAATTTCGAGGGTAAAATTAAGTTCGTGCTGCTTCAGAATATTGGTCAGACTATTGTGAATGTTGACTCAGATGAAAAATTGGTAATCGAATCTATTGACGAAGGAATGAGATTTTTCAAATAAAAACAGCCCGAAAGGAAATTCCCATCGGGCTTAAAGTCAATAAAATCAGACCTATTAAGTACCTGAAGAATAATCGTTCATATAGGTTTCTTGTTCTTTGGTAAGCTTATCGATTTTGTAATTCATAGTTCTCAGTTTAATAGAAGCAATTTCCTGATCCTGTTCAACCGGAATATCAATAACGTCGGGATCGAGTAATATTCCCTTCTTATCATAATCTGCCAATCTAATCTGCGACATAAATTGATTAGCAAAGGACATGTCCATCACTTCCGAAGGATGACCTTCGGCAGCAGCCAGATTTACTAAACGACCCTGTGCAAGCAGATAAACTTTTCTGCCGTCAGACAAAGTATATTCTTCGTTGTTAGCTCTAACTGTGCGTTTTGCCTTTTTCAATTTTTCAAGATCTTCAATATTGATCTCACAATCGTAATGACCGGTATTACAAACAATGGCGCCGTCTTTCATTTTATCAAAATGCTTTTTGGTAACTACATCTTTTACGCCTGTAGCGGTAATAAAAATGTCACCTACTTTTGCCGCTTGATCCATTGTCATTACGGTATGACCTTCGAGTGTAGCTTTTAATGCTGCAGTAGCTTTAACTTCTGTTACAATAACATTTGCGCCCATACCTTTGGCTCTTTCGGCACAGCCTTTACCGCAGTGACCGTAACCTGCTACAACAAAATTTTTGCCGGCTAGCAATACTGAAGTTGCTCTCAGAATACCGTCAATGGATGATTGACCTGTTCCGTAAACGTTATCAAAATCCCATTTTGTTTCGGCATCATTTACTGCAATTACGGGGTAGAGTAATTTTTTAGCTGCACCCATTGCTCTCAGACGATGCACACCGGTGGTTGTTTCTTCAGTTCCGCCGATAATATCTTTTGCCAATTCCGGGAATTTGTTATGCACAGTAAAAATAAGGTCGGCGCCGTCATCAAGCGTCAGATTCGGTTTCATATCGAGTGTTCTTTCGATAGACCAGTAGAAGTCCTTTACATTCTGTCCGTGCCACGCATAAATTTCAGTTCCGTTTTTAGCTAGTGCGGCAGCAATATCATCTTGTGTTGAAAGAGGGTTACATCCGCTCCAGCTTACTTGTGCACCTGCCATCGACAAAGTCTCAATAAGTACTGCGGTTTCTTTAGTTACGTTAAGACATCCGGCAATTTTGTAACCTTTAAGCGGTTTGGTTTTTTTATACTTTTCTCGCAGAGCCATCATTACGGGCATTCTAGATTCTGCCCATTCTATTCTTTTTCTTCCGTCTGCAGCTAATTTTAAATCTTTTACTTTATACTTTCCTGGCTTATAATCCATCGGTAAATATTCTCCTATTTGATTTTTATTTATATTTCTTAAAAACTTTTACTAAATCTAATTTTTCCCATGTGAATTCTTTTTCATTTCTTCCGAAGTGACCATAAGCAGCAGTTTTCTGAAAAATAGGTCTTTTCAACTTTAATCTGTCTATGATGCCGGCAGGTGTGAGATCAACTTCTTTTTTAATCATATCAGCAATTTTTTTATCGGAGATAACCCCTGTGCCTTTGGTATCTACGTAAATCGAAACCGGCTCTTTAACACCGATAGCATAAGCTACCTGTACCAGACATTCTTTGGCAAGTTTTGCGGCAACAACATTCTTTGCAATATGACGGGCAGCGTAAGTAGCGCTTCTATCAACCTTTGATGGATCTTTGCCCGAAAATGCGCCGCCGCCGTGAGGAGCCCAGCCGCCGTATGTATCAACAATTATTTTTCTTCCTGTTAAACCGCTGTCGCCGTGAGGACCGCCAATTTCAAATCGACCTGTAGGGTTAACATAATATTTAGTTTTTTTATCCAGCAGTTCAGCCGGAATAATCTTTTTAATAACATGCTCAATTACGTCGGCTTTAATTTTCTTTTGACTTACACCGTCATCATGCTGAGTTGAAATAACAACCGTATCAACCCTAATTGGTTGGTGATCATCGTCATATTCTATTGTTACCTGCGATTTTGAATCAGGGCGCAGATAGGGCATTAATTCAATATTATTATTTCTGATATCCGCTAATTCTTTTACTAATTTATGGGCAAACATAATCGGCATCGGCATATATTCCGGAGTTTGATCGCAGGCATAACCGAACATTATTCCCTGGTCACCGGCACCGCCTTTATCAACCCCCATTGCAATATCGGGTGACTGAGCGTGAATTGCGTTTAATACCGAGCATGATTCGGAATCAAATTTATAATCTGCATGAGTGTAACCGATTCGCTTTACAGTTTCTCTCACTATATCTTGAATTTCAATATAGGCTGTGGTTGTAACTTCTCCGCCAACTAGTACTAATCCGGTTGAAACAAATGTTTCGCAAGCAACACGCGCATTGGGGTCTACCTTGAAGATAGCATCAAGCACAGCGTCGGATATTTGATCTGCAACTTTATCCGGGTGACCTTCGGAAACTGACTCGGATGTAAATAGATATGACATTTGTACCTCTAAATAATTAAATTAATTTCTTTATTAAATTCAGAATTATTCTGTTATGTATTGATATCTTGTTAAAATTCGGAATGATAAGACTTTTCAATTCAGTATAGTTAAAAACAATTTTAAAATTTAATCAATATCTAAAGTATTATCAAATAATAGTTTATTGAAATATTTTGAGCATTATGAATATCAAGAATAGAATAACAAATTTGCTGGGGATAGAATTCCCAATAATTCAAGCGGGCATGGTTTGGGTGTCGGGCTGGAAGCTTGCGTCTGCTGTTTCTAACTCAGGCGGTTTGGGGTTGATTGGATCGGGATCAATGAAACCTGAACTTTTGAGAGAACATATTAAAAAATGCAAAGCTGCAACCCAAAAACCCTTTGGTGTCAATATTCCTTTGCTGCGCGGCGACGCGGATGACCTTACCAGTACTGTAGTTGAAGAAGGTGTGAAAATTGTTTTTACTTCTGCAGGGCACCCGGGAAAATTTATTGACATTCTAAAGAAAAATGGAATTAGGGTAATTCATGTAGTTCCCTCAATTAAATTTGCACTCAAAGCTGAGAGTGTCGGCTGCGATGCTGTGGTAGGAGAAGGGGTTGAAGCCGGTGGGCATAACGGCGCGGATGAAATAACAACATTCAGTTTAATTCCGCAGTTAGTTGATTCATTGAAAATACCTGTAATTGCCGCCGGCGGAATAGCAGACGGAAGAGGGATTCTTGCAGCTTTATCGCTTGGTGCCGAAGGTGTTCAGATTGGAACCAGATTTGCGGTTACCCTTGAATCATCAGCACATCCCGTTTATAAACAAAAGGTAGTTGAAGCAGTTGATAACTCCACAATTTTGGTTTTGAAGAAAATCGGTATGGCAAGAATGCTGAAAAATAATTTTTCG
>JAENZU010000146.1 GCA_016841125.1 Melioribacter sp.
ATGTCAGATTTCTAATGAGCGGATCTGTTAATTCTAAAATTACCGCATCGTACTGCTTTAAATTAAAGTAACATACCCCAAGCCTGAATTGAGCTTCGGGCGCAATTTCATTTTTTCGGTAGTAAGCCCTAAGTGTATCGTAATAAGCCGCAGCACTAGAATAGTCTTTTTGATATTCGAAATTGGAAGCTAAAACAAATATTGACCGCGGCAGAAAATTATTATTTTTTGAAGCTATCGCTTTTAATAAAACAGGTTCTGCCTCAATATATTTTTTTTCATTAGAGTAAGTTTCACCAATCCAATGATAAGCAGAGCCGGCATATTCACTTTCAGGATATTCATTTACTAGTTGGGTTAATCTCGATCTCCCTGTATTTGGCTGAAAGGAATCGATATAAATGAGTCCAAGTTTATATAGTGCAACATGTCTAAAATTGGAGTTAGGAAATTGATCGATGAAATTTTCGAATTCAGCGGCTGCGGCATCAAGCTGTTCCAGCTCTGCTCTGCATTCAGCCGAATAAAAAGAAGCCGCATCGCGTATCTCTTTGGGCTCATTAAAATTATTTTTGATTTTATTTAATACATCATGGGCTTTGGAATATTCTTTCCTATTAAAATAATTCATCCCCTCGTCATATTTTTCTGACAATGATTGCGGGAAAATTAATGAGGAAAAAACAAGCATACATAAAAGAGGAATAATATTAATTTTCATATAGTTCAGTTTATAGTTCCGATAAAAAGTAAAATAAAAAGTCCGCCGCCGAGACCGGCAAGCAGATTTACAAAATCATTATTCATCCAGTGGAAACCTTTAACATGATCTGTACGCTTACCGCAGTGAATTTCTTTTTCGGTAATTTTTTCACAAACGCCGCATTGCATTTGAGCCTGAATAGTTGCTCCCAAAATACTATCAAAAAAACTGCCAAAAACGCCTGCGGCAATAATGATCATAAAATATTGTAATAAATCAAACTCAATCCATAATGCACCGGATAAAGCAATAACCAAACTACCGATAAAAGCTCCAAAAGTTCCAAATACTGATATACCGCCGGATATTCCCTGCTCGGCAGGTTTGAAGGTCAGCACATTATAAGTTTTTGTTTTTTTCATGGTTCCAATTTCAGTTGCCCAAGTATCCGCACAGACAGCGGAAAGTAAGGCGATATATAATAAATACCAAGTTTCGCTCGGATAAATTGCATTGATACAAATTAATATTCCGCCCAAACCGCCGTTTGCGAAAACTTGCATGTAATCACGCGTGCCTGTCTTTTCAAAATAATCCTCCACTCCGGCATTTATTTTTTTTCTCATTTTGGAAAGCAAACTTGAGAGAATGAAAAAAGCGAGAATCGGCAAACTCCATTTCCAGCCGCCAAGACCAAATATAAAACCCGCCAAAAGAAAAGTTGCGGCGGAACCGTTCGCGGTTAAAAACTTGGCTTTGGATGATGCAAACGCAACAATTGCCGATAAAAAAATACCGACAAAAAAAGATTCTGCTAGTATTTGATTTGAATCAAGCTGAAAAATGTAAAACAAGAATGCTGCAAAAACCGGAACCAATAAATTATCGAGACCTTTTGAAGAAATCGCTTCGACTATGGTTAATATCGTTGAAATGGTAAACGCCGCTAAGAACAAATTTATTACTGATAAGTTAGTGAATCCAATTGGTGCGGCAGCAGCCGGAATCAATTGAAATGAAGCAGTTAATATTATTATGAATGTGACAATGAAAAATAGTATCGAACCGATGATTGATTTACGGTCGGAGGTGAGTTGGAAATATTTTTTTGCGAATAGGGTTCCGAAGATTGCCGCGATAGAATCTGAAATAGCAAGTATCAAAAGTGATAGAAATATTATCCAATCGGATGTTTTAGGAATAATAATAAGTAAAATCAAAAATGAAAGCGGGAAGAAAAATATTCCCCAGCTTTTGCGATTCTGTCCGTGAATGGATTTAAATAACCCAAATTTAACAGCTGCAAAAGTAAATATTACCGATAACGCTGCTGCAAAAATTAAAACTGTTCGATCATCAATTAAAAAAACCGAGTAGGCAGTTAATCCGATTGCGCAAAAATGAAATAATTTACGTGATATTTCAAAATGCAGAATTCCCTTTTTGGCAGCTAATTCCGATAAATATCCAACAAAGGCAATGATTGAAATAATAATAAAAATTGTTGTATACACTGATTGCGTCAATCGTAATTTCTATTAAAAATAAATGGTAAATATATACAAAACAATGGATAAGAAAAAGACAATTACTAATTAACATAAGTTGATCACTCTAATGAAATATTTTCTTGACATTTAGAGGCTTTTTTGAGAGGTTAAAAATCATAATTTAAGTTAAATGGAGGAAAAGTGAAAAAAACTGTTACAACAATTATTGCGGTATTTATTATTGCTGCACTGAGTATTAATGCTCAAGGATTTAAACTTGGAGTTACTGGGGGATTAAACCTTCTGCAATCTCCTGATATTTTGACCAAAGATATATCGGAAGGCGGAGTGGGATTTGGTTCCGGTTATCAATTCGGTGTAAAAGGTAAATTCAGTTTGCCGATAATACCTTTAAAAGTTGTTGGTTTTGTTAGTTATTCCAAATTCAGCAGCGACGGATCATTGAATAATCAGAATATTGAAAACGAATGGAGTATCGTAACTGTCGGATTCGGCGGAGAGTGGAGTTTGGTTCCCGGTCCGATATCACCTTATTTGGCACTGGATATTTTATACAACCGCTTTGGTGAAAAGACACAAAAAAATACTACCAATAATACAGAAATGAAAGACGATGGTGTAAGCAGATCAGGTGTCGGAATCGGGGGCGGAATTGATGTCACTATTCTACCAAAAATAGATCTCGATTTGAGCGCAAGGTACAACTTGAACAACCTAGTTGGTAAAGAAGACGGTGAAGAAAATATTAACTCTTTAAGTGTTACACTTAACGTCTTCTTTAATATTCTTTAACAGTAAAAAATTTTCCTACTTTAAAATTAAAAAACCCTCGTAAAAACTAACGAGGGTTTTTTTATAAAATTATTTGTAATCAAATTAGTTCATCTGGTCAATTTCATGCTGGCACAATGCGCCGTAATCTTTATCTTTTTTACCAAGCTCAAATTGTTCTTTAGCTTTTTCAAGATCACCTTTCTTTTTGAATGCCATACCTTTGAAATAGTAAGGTCCGCCTTTGGTAACGGTTTTTCTAAAATTTAAAGCTTTATCGGCATTTTCAATTGCCTGATCATAATTTCCGAGTTCGTATTGAACTTCGGCTAAACGGAAATATGAAAGATCATAATTATTAAGTTCAACTGATTTTGTTAAAAGATCAACAGCTTCATTGAATTTTCCGTCGGCTTTTGCTTTGCTGCCCATTGTATAATAAGATTTAGAAATAATTTCTTTAGCTTTTTTCTTGCTGGATTCTTTATTTACCATCTCACTATATTTGGTCAAATATTCAATTGCCCCTTCATAATTTTTGGTAGCAAATTCAATTCGACCGAGTAAATCATAACTAGCTGCGTTATCCGGATTTTGTTCGATACTCTTTTTTAAAGCTGCCGTGGCTTCATTAATTTTCTTGAGTTTAATGTTTGCTACTGCGGCTTGATAGTAAATCTGATAATTATCAGATGATTTAAGAGCTTCATTATATTTTTGAAGAGCACCCTGGTAATTACCCGACTTCAGTAATTTGTCCCCTTCTTGAATAACCTTTGCAACTTCAGGATCAAACTTTTCTTCTTCTTGTGCATAAACGTTGAGAGAAAAGATCAGCGAAAGTAAGGCTAGGATTATAAGAATTTTCTTCATTTTACTTTCCTTTTATTTCAGAGTGAAAAACTTTGGTGCGGAAGGCGGGACTTGAACCCGCACGCCCTGACGGGCACTACCCCCTCAAGATAGCGTGTATACCAATTTCACCACTTCCGCAAAAAGAAGTCCAAAATTAGGACTCTTAGTTTAAATATGCAACTTATAATTTAATTTTTTCCGAATCTGCATTATAGAACATTTGAAACTGCAGACGGTTCCCTCTCTTATGGAGAAAAATATTTCTCTAATCAATCTTTAAATTTATTTCTCATCAATTTTTGAATCTCTCTTCTGAACCTATGTTCAAATCCTAATAACTTTAACCTTTGTTCAGGAGATAAAATATCATCCAGCGAATTGTAAAACTCTGCTCTTATATCAAATATTTTCTTTTCAATTTCCCAAATTCTATTGTAGCTTTCTTCTAATTTCTTATTATCCCACTCTTCTTCGCTGTCAATTACTTCTTTCCCGAAACTCTCCAAAATTGATTCTCTTTCTCTGAACAGTTCCTTAGTTTTTCTTTCAAAAGAATTCTTCCTGGCGAAAAACTTTAAAGAAGTTGTTTCATCTAAATTTAAAAATTCAATCAGTTTTATTTTTTCAAGCTGACCAAGTTTCTCTCTAGGAGAATGGCGGTCGGAACGTTGTGCGAATAGAGTTACGCCGATAAGTAAAAAAGTTAGTATTAAATTTTTCATGATTGTACCTAAAGTATTTTATTTTCATCCATTTCTTTAATTATCGAATTTACTTCACTTTGATTCATATTTATGATTTGATATTCCAGTTGGTTATAGTCGAAATATTCTGTCGAATTATTAGACTGGAATTCGGGCAGAATATCAACGTCATTTTCGTTCAAGTCAAGTTTATCCAGCAGAACTTCGTTGCTTGCAAAGATATCAAAATCGGTGAATTCCTCGCTTAAATTATAATTAGGATCCGAAGCTAAATCTATAATAACATTTTCATAGCCGGCAATTAGTGAAGTTTTACCTTTCCCATTTTCTAAAATATCAAATGTAACGAAGAACCCGATTAACACGACCGCAATTGAAGTGAGAGCATACGCCGGAATTTTAAATGTTTTGGGCTGCTTTCTCTCTTTTATTTTGGGGATGAGAGATGCAAAATAACGTTCATCCGCTTCAACATCGTTTAATTGTTTTACTTTATCTAGATTTAATACAATTTTTTGATACTCTTCTTTTAATGTCTGATCAGAATTAAGATCATCAAGAAATTTTTCTTTTTCCGATTCACTTAGTAAATCCGATAAGTATTGTAAAATTCTGTCTCTACTCATTTTCCATTAACTCCGTTACTTTCTTTATTGCGTGAAAGTAGTTTGCTTTTATACTGCCCACACTTCGATTAGTTATCTCAGCAATTTCATCATAATTAAGTTCATCAAAATGGCGCAGTACAAAAATCTGACGCTGTTTGAACGGTAACTTATCTAAGACATAATTTAGTTTTTTCAATTTTTCTTTGTCTTCATAATTTCTGACAATATCATCACTAACACTTAACTTCCAATTGTGAGCGTCATCAAAATTGAGAACCTCGCGTACTTTCCTTTTCCTCAACTGGTTGATAGCTCTTTTTGCCGTGATCGAATAAATCCAGGTTGAGAGAGCCGAATTAAAATTAAATGTATTCAATTTTTCATAAAGAACAACTAAAACCTGCTGCGTAATTTCATCAGCGTCAAAATGATTTCCGAGCATTCTGCGCGCATGCCAGTAAATATTGTTGCGGTGCCTAGCAGCAATAGTATTAAAGGCAATTTCACTGCCGTCTAAAAACTCTTCAACTAATTCGAAATCACTTTTTTCAGTCATATCAGAAATTTGGTTCAATAACTTAGACAAAGTTACTTAAAATAGGGTTTAAAATTTTCGGCTTTTAAACCCCGCACTAAAATCAATTGTCAAAAAGGAAAATCCAACAAAAAATAGGAGAAATAAAATGAAAAAGTTAAAAAGTATCACTTCAATATTTGCGTTATTGCTGATCGCATTTACATCGATTTACGCTCAGCCAATGAAGCGTGAAAAGCCGATGAAAGGGGATAATTTTTTCAATCTTAATCTAACTGAAGAACAACAAAGTAAATTTGATGAAATCCGTTTTGCCAACAGTGAAAAAATGATCGACATCAAATCTGAACTTCAGAAAAACAAACTTGCTATGAAAAAGCTAATTTCGAATAAAGATTTTTCAACCGATGATCTAACCTCTTTGGTGGAAAAAGAGAACGAGCTTGAAGGTCAAGCAAAATTAGCACGAACAGATATGTGGGTAAAGGTTTACAAAATTCTAAATCCCGAACAAAAAGAAATTTGGGTTAAACATTTAAGCTTCACAAAGAAAGAAAAAATGCGAACTTCAATGAGGGATGGAATGATGAGGGAAAAAAGAATGATGGAAAGACGAGAGATTCTGCAAGATTAAAAAAAAAATTCTCTCCCCTTAGCCAGCCCCTCCGGGGGCTTTTTTATTTTGTGTTTGTATTCAATTTATAAAACCTCTCCCTTTTGTAATCTATTAATATACGATGTAGAGCTTTCATTTGCTTGTCCGTCTATTATGGATTAAATCTCTAATGACTACATATCTTACGAGTTAATAACTTTTAATAGTCAGCAAAGCATGAAACTTCTACGAAGTTTATCCTCTTTCTCAATTCCATTCCACTACAATAATGGAACTCCTAAGTGAGTTCGAACAATTTTAGTTTTTCAACCCCATTGGGATTGCACTACTGTAGAATGATTGATAGAAAAATGAAAAAAGATCCGTAGGTTTGAGGGTTGTTCAGTTTCAAAATTTCCGCAAACTCAGAACTCGATTGACCTTCATAGATTGAAGAAATTTAGCTGCAGCTAATATTTAATACTTCAAGCGTGAAACTTCTACGAAGTTTAACTCACTATCTTAAAATTCAAATCTACAATAATGGAACTCCTATGGAGTTCGAATAATTTTGATTTTTCAACCCCAGCGGGGTTGCATTATTGTAGAATACGATTTCCAAAAACAATTAAAGCTCCGTAGGTGCTTCATTATTCATTGATATTACCGCAGTTTTAGTCCAAAATTTGACTCCATAAATTGCGGGAATATAAAGCGTGATTTCCTTCAAGGTATGATCACTAATTTAAAAATTTGTTTCCTTGAAGGTATGAATATGCAAAACCCTCAAGGAGAATTGTACTAAAATTGCCGGGATACTTTGAGGGTTATCAATCTATTTAAACTTCTCATCCGAGGGACAAGACTTTGGGCAAGCTTAGATCAAGCATATTGACACGGACATCTAAATTGTCCCCTCCTCGGAGGGGTTGGGGGTGGGTTGAGAATAATTTTAGAACAGGATTTCCTTCAAAGTATAAAAACAAAATTTTAAGAACTTGTTTCTTTGAAGGTATTGTGCCATCAAAACCCTCAAGGATGTATACTGATTTATTTTGTCATACTGGTTCGGTAATAGTTTTATTATTGATAAAACAGGTATCTCCTAGGGCATGAGGCAGCCTCTTTATTTAGGGTTTGTCGGTCTTATCTCGATTTCGTTTACCAGCGCCCTTGGAGGTAATTTAATAATTGCAGCAACCATATCCGCAACATCTTGAGGTGATAAAGCTTTATCCAATTTTGAGGGACTCAACGGACTATCCGCAATCATATCCGTGTTAACTGAACCCGGGCAAATGGCAGCAACTCTTATGTTGTACTCTCTTACTTCCAGCATTAGGGATTTTGAAAATCCCATTACTGCATGTTTTGTTGCCGAATAAGTTGTACCGTAAACAAAACCATTTTTTCCG
>JAENZU010000147.1:0-5409 GCA_016841125.1 Melioribacter sp.
AAATATTAGCATTAGATCGTATGCCGTTGTTGTATTGTTAAGTCCGCGGTCGAATGCCAGCATATCTTCAACACCGCGCAAAACCTCAATATCCATGGCACCCAAGTCCCGCATCGTGTTCATTACATTATTTGCGTCAACAATTTCGATAACTATATTTGTAGCAAGATTACTGCTTACTGTTATCATCGAGTAAATTAATTGTCGGATAGTTCTCATCTTTCCTAAATATTCGTAAAGTTCATCACCGCTGTCGCGACCAATATCCATCGAGTAAAACGAACCATCTACAATACTTCTGAATTTATTTTCAACTAAAATAGAATCTTTCAAACTTATTTTTCCCTGATTGGCTTGTTTAAATGCTTCAATCATAACCGGAGTTTTCATTGTACTGGCGGCGTGAAAAACTTCTTTCTCATTTATCAGTATTTCACTTCCGTCTGACAATTCTTTAAAAGCAAGAGCGAATTCACCCTTCGCGGATTTGAACTTTTTAACTATTTGATTTTTCAATAAATCTAATGTCATAGTTTTTTCCTGAGCGCTGGTGTTTTGAAAACCTAAAATTAATATCGATAGTATAACAACATACTTTCTCATCCCTAAACTCCAAACATCTTTTTTATTTCCTCATCATCAATAGATTTAATAATATCTTCCTCTGTGCTGCCTTTGTTTCCATCAAAAAGTTTTTTTGCAAAGCTTTCGCTTTTAACAATCTTACAGCTATTCACCTTTGCAAACTCTGCTATATTATTATCGGAACTTACAACAGTTATTAATTTAGGATTTTTAAAATGATCTATTTCTTCTTTGATTTTACTATCGGCAATTTTATTTTCTGAATATACAATTTTGATTTTTGAAGTTCTAATTGCACCGCCGGGGTGCCCGTCGAAGTGGAGTGATACTGAATATTTTTTCTGTGAGAAATACCTGTCAACCGTAAAAGCCAGCCTCTCACGCGAACTTTGTCTATCTGTCTTTTGCAGTTCCCATAAATTTTTGATCTTGCCGATCAAATTATTACCATCAATGATATAATGTTTTGTCATCTCATCTTCTTCCGGTAAATAATCCTTTTGACTTGGTAACTTTAACATCCTGCAGTTCCGGTGCTTTAAGTCTAATCTCAAATCGGAAGCCCCGGTAAGTGCCCAGCGGGTTCCACGTCAGATTCATTTCCCAGCAATGCAGATCACGGTAGATTGTTATTTGCGGCGCAGAAATTTCTTTTCTCTCAAAATCATAATTACCGCGGAATGTGAATTTCCAATTTTCTGTTAGACTAAAACTTAAATTCGCACCGATATTGGATGTCCGAAATATATCTGAAGGATTTGTTTTCGAAAGTGAGTAATTATAGTTTAGACTTAAATTCCAGGGAATGGAAAAATCGGGATTTGCTTCTTCCTGATAAAGATCAATATAATCGGTACGATTAAAGGTATCAAATTCACTTTCGGGATATCTCTCTTCACCACTCCTCGACTCACCTTTTATTTTATCGCCCGATAATGTAGTGCTGATAGAAAACGAAAAATTTGTCAGGCGGAATAATCCTTTCCCTTGCGAGGCTAAAAATGTATTTATTTTTCTGCTTCCGTCATAATCATAAAATGTATAAGAACTTGAACCGTTGAAACTGAGCAGATCACCGATCTGTGTTCTGTAACTAACTCTTAAATCTGAAAGACGCAGACTGTCTGCCGCAAAATTATATCCCATCCCTGCACTTAAATTCAAAAGCTGAAGTTTCTTTGCCTCGGAAGTAGTATCGGTGGGATCCTTCATCGTCTTCATTTCGAAAATATTTCCGATATTCATATTTATACTTTGCGATTCACTCGCAGGCACTCCGCTAAAAACTTCATTTCGGTAGGGATCGTATCTTACAATAGTTCCGTCGGACTGCTTATATTCTTCGTAGTAACCCCAAAATTCTTTAGAGAAATCTGGATTATAGTTATATGAAATTGAAGGCTGTATTGTGTGTCGGAAGGCATCAATCCCGAGAAATTGCGGCTGCCACATTCCATAAATTTTTGTTGAAGCTGATAGACCGAAGTCGAATGTTCTTACCGCGTTGATCTGCTTAACATCTCTTTCAGCCATAGAATCAGCAAATGTAACCACGGAAACAGGCTCGCCCTCAATAATTTGGGTTGTGTATTTGGGAACCTGCACAACATACTGCTGCGTTTTTTTATTGTACCATTTCTCTCTGTAATTGACGCGAGGGGAGATACTGAAATAACCAATCTTCGGAGAGGCGCTTGACGAAATGTTATGCTGAATACCGCCTCTGATTTTTAAGTCTCCTTCAGTTTTGTTTCTCTCATTTCTGAATTGACCGGAATAATTATAACTGATCATCTCATACCAACTCTGGTCCCGCGATTTTGATTTTTTATCTTTGAACGGATAAGTGAGTGCTTTAGAAAAAGTCATGTTCGGCAAAACTTCATTTATATTTCCGGATTCTAAATTCTGCCGCCTGCTGTAATTTATTGTCAGACTGTTGCCAGACTCATCCCATCTTTTCTGTAAAGTTGCATTTGAGATTACATCTTGTGTAAGCAAGTCATTGTAACTGACGGCGTTATTATTGAGATAAGTGGACGATTGAAACTGTAAATTTACATCAAGCCTGAGTGACGGATCAATTTGGTGATTGTGGAATAAAGATAAATTCCAATCAGTCTGTTCGGATCTTGCCGGATCACCCTCTTCGCCGACAGTTATAACAGAGTAGCCTCCGTTAGCGCTTCCGGTATATTCGTACCTTTTGGCGTAACGGTATCTGCCTCTCATGCCGTAACCGCCTTTAGTGTAGTAATCGCCTGTTAATGCTAAATCCATATAATCGCTTATTGCCCAGAAGTATCCGAAGTTTCTAAAATACTGTCCTCTGCTTGCATCCTGCCCGTAGCCCGGGAATATTATTCCGGACCTTCTGCCGCTTTCATTAGGGAATACAGCAAACGGAAGAGGCAGCGGCAAAGGAACACCGCCCAGGTATAAAAATATCCACTTGGCTATTATCTTATCTCCCTGAATAACCTTCATTTCCGAAGCAGAAAAATAAGTATGGGGTGTGTCGTCTTCGCACGTTGTATAAATTCCGTCCTCAATAAAATAAACTTCTTTATCAACTTTTTTAACCTTTTGCCCTTCGTAGCGAGAACCTTCCTCTATATTTTTAGCCAGAGAAATAAAGCCCCTCTGGTTTTTAAAATTATAATTTAACCTTGCCCCTTCGTAAACTTGACCTGATTCGGATAATGTTGGTGTTTGAATATAGCGCTGACCTGACGTATCGGCTGTATCAACAATGCCTTTAGCGGTAAGCGTACTTGAAACAAAATCGGCTGCAATTTGACCGCTGGTTAAATTAGTCTGCTTGTATTTTAACTCGCCGGTTCCATAGATATACATTTTTTTATTTTGGACATCAAAAGTAAGTGAGTCGGAAGCGCTGGCATAAACCACTGCGTTAATATCGGCTTCTTTATCGATACCTGAAGTATCAGCAGCAGCGGAAGTATCTTGATTGGCAATAGTAAGTGAATCCGCGAAAGGATTTGCGCTGGTAGTATCTGCTTCCTGTGCAAAATTAAGCGAAAGGAATGAAAGTAGGATTATATTCCAAATTATTTTTTGCATCGAAGCGAATAATAGATTATTAAGACTTATAATATACTAATGCAGAAGCGCCTTTAATGCCGGCTTCATTTTTTAATCTAGCAGGCTTAACCTTTATTTTGGGCTTTATAGGTTTAAGTACTCTCTCCGTTAAAGATTCATTTACAGAGTTAAATAGACGATGACTGAAACCTGCAACACCGCCGCCGATTATTACATTAGGAATATCTAACAGATTTATAACCGAGCCTAAAGCTGCACCCAATTTTAGACCAATATCAGCAATTAAACTATTTGCATAAAGATCATTTTCACACGCAGCTTCGTAAATTAATTTGGGAGTCAGCGGCATCTCCTCCTCCATAACCCATTTATTCAAAAGAGAATCCTGTTCATTTTCCAATTCTTTCCTAACTCGTCGGATCAAATAATTATTTCCTAAATAAGTTTCAATACATCCGTAGGATCCACAGTTGCATTGTTCCCCTTTATAATCAATGGAAATATGCCCCAGCTCCCCTGCTGCTCCGCTCTCACCGCGGTAGAGTTTTCTATCGATGATAATTCCGCCGCCAACACCTGTACCAAGTGTAACCATTACAAAACTATTCAGCTTTTTACCTGCGCCGAAGATCATTTCGCCAATAGCTGCGGCGTTTGCATCATTCTCTACAAATACAGGTAATTTAAATTCTTTTTTAATGATTGCACCAAGATGTACTTTTCCCCAACCGGGAAAGTTAGGCGGATTTTCGACAGTACCTTTTTTTAATATTACCGCCCCGGGCGAGCCAATACCGATGCCGGAAATATTATATTTAGATTCTTTTAAAACTTTCTTGATTGCCTTTTTAATTTGAGCAATTACTGCCTCGGGTCCTTCGTGAGCATGTGTATCCAGCGCAATCTTTTTAACTATTTTACCTTTTTCATCGGCAATACCTACTTTAACGGTTGTTCCGCCGAGATCGACTCCCACAGCATATTCTATATCTGCCATTTAATACCTTTATTTAAATTCAGAATCAATTATTGTAAGTTCCTCGGGATAGCTCAAATCACCAACCGGGGAACCTAAAACCGGTTTTGCAATTAATTTAATATTTGAAGTGCTGCCCCCGCCCCCGCCTAATTTGAGAGCCAAGTTTACAATTTCTTCATATCCTTTTTCTTTGAAAAATTTCATCAAATTCAGCTGAATGCTGAGAGGTATTATCTTGTTTTCTCCAACACCAGGCACAACAACACTTTGGTCAATATTACCGGATATAGTTTCTTTATCATTTATAATCAGCCGCCAGGGAAAAGATTTAATTGTGATATCAGTTGCGCCGTATCCTCCTTTGTTATCATTGGGATTACTTGCTTCAACATTAAGAGTAAAGGATGCAGGGAGTTCTCCTTTAGCAACTTCGGCAGTGAGCTTTAAAATTTCTACCATATTAAAGTCACTCAACTTTTGTTTATCACTAAGAGTTATACCACTTATCTTAAAATTGTTTACACCCGCCAGCTTGAATTTTAACCTGGACACATTAACTAATGTATTGTAAATACTGCATGATGTAAGAAGCAGGGCAATAGTTAAAATAATTAAACTTACTTTTTTCATATTATCTTCGACTCTTCTATTTTGGCTATAATAATTTCCGCTATTTTTAGAGCTCTTAAACCATCTTCGCCGGTAACAACCGGTTTCCGGTTATTTAAAACAGATTCGACAAATTGATCGATCTCATACTTGAGGGCGTTTACTTCAAT
>JAENZU010000147.1:5419-7684 GCA_016841125.1 Melioribacter sp.
TTCGTAAATAACAGATTTTTTCTTATCGCCGATACCGATCTCACCGTAGGAAATTGAGTGCTCGGATTTTTCATCACTCGGTCCGACCAGTCTGAAAACCTCGGATACACCGCTGCCGAAATCGACGGAGATATAACTATCCCGCTGAAACATACGCATCTTACGCATTTTCTTCTGTGAAATTCTGGATGCAGTAACATTGGCAACCGCTCCATTCTCGAATTCGAGCCTGGCATTTGCAATGTCGAGACTATCCGAAACTACCGCAACCCCGCTTGCACTGATGCTTATAACTTTACTCTTAACTAAGCTTAAAATAATATCAATATCATGAATCATTAAATCCAATACCACGGCAACATCAGTGCCCCGCGGATTGAATTGAGCAAGCCTGTCGGTCTGAATAAACATCGGATCGAGCGGATATTTTTCAAGTGAGAGTAATGCGGGATTGAAACGTTCGATGTGTCCAACCTGGATGATCAGCTTTTTTTCCGCAGCAAGTTTTACCAGTTCTTCAGCTTCTTCAATTGTTTTTGTGATCGGCTTTTCGATCATGCAGTGCTTCCCCTTCTGCAGCGCCGCTTTTGCAATTTGATAATGGGAACTAGTTGAGGAAACGATAGAAACCGCTTCAACCTCATCTAAAAGGAATTCTAACGAATCGAAAGATTTAACACCATGCTCACCCGAAACCTTTTCTGCTTTCTCTCTGTCAAGATCAAAAATGCCAATGAGTTCAGCATGTTCCGATAATTTCAAAAATTTTGTATGGAAGTTTCCTAAGTGACCTGTTCCGATAACACCGACTTTTAATTTTCTCATAATCCCCTACTGTTAACTTTTGCAAAACCAATTATCTGATCGAACCCGCCGTTTAATGGTGAATCGTAATATAAAAATATATGATAGTCGTTGGATGTTTCCCAAAAATTTCCTTCAAGCAGATACCAATCGATATGTTCAATTTTACCGTTTCTTTCTTCGGCAATTACATATTGATAGTCGTACACTCCCCTTTTAAGTTCTACAGTAGTAGAGTAAAGTCCGCCCGAATTATTCATTTTAAATTGAGGAAGAACATCCCAATTATTAAATGCCCCAACCAAATAAATATCGCCGTAAGGTTCTTCCGGTGGTCGGAGTTCAAAATTCACATCCATATATTGAGCGTAATCAGATTTGAAATTGGTTAACAGAAACGATCCGTTTAAGTCGGGTCTGCCGGACTGGAATAGTCGGGAAGTTTCAATTCTGTCTATTTGAGCATTTACACTAGGAGGTGAAAACCGCAATGAGTCACGGATATTTGCCTGCCTGTATTCGTTGCCGGGAAAAATGTCTTTAGCAATAAAAGTAAATTGATCGGAAGCGTTCCATTCATAAAATCTGTAGTCATTATATTTATCACGATTGATAATTACAGGATAATCGAACTTAAAATTTTCTATAATTTCAACGTGCATCACACGGGACGGGACCAATGTATCGTTCAATTTAAATTCAGCTTCCAAATTAAAAACCCTTTCCAAAGAATTTGGCACCAGGTTGACACCTTCCAAACGGCTCTTGGTTAAACGAACATCCATTTTTAACTGAGGTTGAATTACGAAGAATCTCCCTTCGGCATAAACTATATCATCGTCATAAGCATCGATAATAAAAAATTTCCACTTGCCCGAAAAAGGGAAACTAACATCCTTGCTTGGGAAAGTTCCTTTATAGTGATAATCGGCTCGTTCAACGTTAGCGGGTAAATTATCGAACCATAAATTATATTCCGTGTCATAACCTTTATTTATCAAAAATAAATTTTCGTAAGGCTGCCAGTTTTTATCGCACAGTCTGAAAAGGATTTTCAAACTAGGCTGCGTGTCTGCTTTAATATCAAATTCAATAGTTATGTTATTAATAGGGAAACCCGTTCTATCACCGGCGGCATAAGTTTTTATACTTTTAATAACAACATTCTGAGATGCAAAACTTGAATTCACAAAAAAGAAAATTAGAAAGAGATACTTCATTAAGTGATCCATTAAATAGTACAGTATTTAAAATTATAATCATGGGAGAAACAAAAATATAATTTATAAAGGTACCTAAAAGAGAACAATTTTCCAATATAGAAGGGCGGTATCAGTAATGAATTGAGAAGGGAAATATGAGTTGAAAACTATAAATTTATTAATCTGTCGAAGTGCCCAAATTCTGATGGATAAAAATAAGAGGTTGTCTCAAAAGTCTAGAGTTTTAATACTAAAATTG
>JAENZU010000148.1 GCA_016841125.1 Melioribacter sp.
CCTCCGAACATGTTGCAGAGAGCAGTAGTATTAATAACGGGAACACTAACATTTTCTTTTTCATTAGAAGTTAAAATTTAATCCTATAATATGTTGTTCTGATGAAGAAAACGGCTCAATTACAAAAGCATAATCGATACCGACTGTGAACTTACCACCAGGGTAAAAATATGAAAATCCAAAAGCCGGACGAACCGGAAAATCACTATTGCTCAAATTGAATTTATCCAGCCCGCTCCTTAAAAACAGACTTTCAAAGATATTATATTCGGCACCAAATCTCAATATATTAGTTTCGGCGTTGCTGCTCTCAAACTCTGCTGTTAATAGTAATCCTAAATTTGTAAGATTGTAAGCGGCACCAATTTTTTTCATGGTCGGAAATTTATTTTCCGAATTCGTACCGGATTGACCATAAAGTTCAGTAGTATCCCATTTGTATTTACTATTGAGATCACTCAGCATAAATGAAATAGTTAAATTATCGTTTACAAAATAGAGTGCGCCGAGATCGAAGCCCAGTCCGGTTGAAGTTATATCCTCATAAAGCTTGTAGTAATAAAATTTAACAGAGATCCCTATTGCAAATTTATTTGAAAACTTGTTGGATACGCCAAAAAAGAATTGGTTTTCGGAGGTTGATAATTCGCCGGTTTTAAAACCTTGATTATCATATTCGCCAATATTGTCAACACCGGAATTAATGATACCCGCACTTATGCCGGCAACAGATTTTGGATTTCCGTTTTCGTCTTTGCCCAATTCAAAGCGCTTGGTAAAATTCAAAAAATTCAGATTCCTATCCAGAGAAAGAAAAGAGTAAGAAGTTTGAAATGAATTACCTTCCTGGAATGAACTGACCGCCGGATTATAATAGGAAACAAGATTTCCATCTGTAACAGCCGATAGTGAATTGCCCATGCCCATACCGCGGGCACCAAAACCCATCCTGCTGAAAGCACCGGGCATACTGCTTATTTTGCTGGTTTCAACCTGTGCTGAGAGGGTTCCAGCTAAAGTAATAGCAACAATTAAAAACTTTCTAATCAAATTTTCAGTCATTTATCTTAGCACCATAATTTTTCCAAAAACAGGATCACCCGAATCAAAATCTATGCGGTAAAAATATACGCCGTTTGAAACCACACTTCCATTTTCATCTTTGCCGTTCCAGAATTCGAAATATTCAGTGTCGGCATTTCGCTGAACATTTTGAATCAAAGTTTTCACCATGTTCATCCCGAAATCCATAATTCTAATAGTAACACCGGAAGGTGTTGAACCCAATTGGTATTTGATCCTGGTATATTCATTGTCAGGGGAAAAAGGATTAGGAAATGCGTATGTTTCCGTTAATACTGCCGTTGGCTGCGATGCCAGATAAACAGTCCAATCCCCGCTCCATAGTCCGTTTTCTTCCTCTAATTTTGCTAAACCCTCCCCTGCACTGCCTAACCAAATAATAAACTTTCTATCCTTTTGCTGAACACCTGCCGAGTAAAACTCATTGTTCAAAATAGATACAAGTTTTCTATCATCGCTAATATCAGTCGGACTTAGCCACGTAGTTCCAAAATTGTTTGAGCGGTAAATTCCATTATCCGTAGGCACTAAAACATCAAAGACTTCAAGTCCGCCTGAAAGCACTTCATTTTTGAATCCGAAGTTATGAGCTTTTTCACCCGGTAAAAAACTTTGCCATGAGAGTCCGCCGTTATATGAAGCACTAATTGCATAATATTCTGTTTGACCTTCAGCCTGCCATGTAGCAGCCCATATTGAATTATTAACTTTGTTATAAGCCATTGCCGTAATAAAATTGCCGCTTATTGGTTCATCCTGATTTGTATGATTAAATTTTTCCCATGACAACCCGCTGTCGGTTGTTTTATTGATTCCGTTTGCACTGCCTACATAAAGCGTCGTGTCATCGGCAGAAACAACCGAAAAGACACGATGGTTGAGATAACTTTCGTTTCCGAATCTTCCCGCAACCGGCTGGAGTGAAAAGCTTAAAGTGTCAGTTGGTTTTATCGAACTCAGATAGTCGGGGGGTAATACAACTCTATTCCATGTTTGCCCCATGTCGGTAGATTTTCTAAGTCCCCCGGCAAAAGTTGCAATCCAAATTGTATTTGGAGTTAGGGCAACATCATAAGTAATATTATTTATTTCCGTGGTTACCGGGAGAGCTCTGATTCTATTTATTCCGTATGTGATGAGTGAATCACCCGTATCGTCCAAAGATTGAGGAACAGAAGACCAAGTTTCCCCGTGATCTAAACTGATCTTCAACCCGGTTCCTGCCGGAAGATCCTGACCGTCACGTTCAACCGTTTTACCGGTAGCGGCAGCAATCAAACCCCTATCGTATGCAATTGCGGTTATTGATTCATCTCCAAAGATACCATCATTATAGTAGTTTCTCCACGTTGCTCCTCCGTCGAAAGATCTGCTGAGTCCACGTGTTGTTCCAAGCCAAATTGTATCGCCCTTAACAATTATGTCAAGTATAGAATTGCTTGCGGGAGTAGCGGCATTAGTTTTTGGGAGCTTCGTATTTTCGAATGTGAAACTTTCAGGCTTGAATTGCGCATAGAATATCGAGCCCATGAGAATTGAGATCGCAGCATATTTAAATATATTTATAATCATTCCAAAACTATATAGTGAGTTAAAATATTACTTAGTTTGTTGCCCTTATCGGATGCCTGGAAGATAAAAGCATATCTGCCTTTTGTATTTGAGGGAACAACTTTCACACCTTGCGAAAACACTCCATCAAAAGGAGTTAGATCGCCGCCTGTGCCATTATCAAGTAAAAGAAACTTATTGCCGCTGGTTGTACCGTTTGGTCGTCTAACGGTATACCAAACATCTTTGATGTCTGGATACCCATTTGAGTCACTCACTTCAACCGATATTAGAAATACAGTTTGGGGATCAAGTACAACAACCGTATCCGGTGCGGTAATATTGGCAATTACAGGCGCAACATTAGACTGACCATTTTCAAATGAAAAATTATGGAAACCAGATTTCAGTCTAGTGTTCTTTTCATCCTCGGTATAAATTTCAATTATATAGTCCCCGCTCGAGTATGTTCTGCTCATTAATACCTTTCCTGAATAGGTATTGTCTCCCGCGGTTTGATCGCCCGACCCGCTTACAATTCCATCATCTTTCATTGAAAAAAATGGAACGATAGTTTCTTTGGAATTGGTTGAGACAACGATTCCCCAAATGGATTTGAGATTCTCGATCGAACTGAATTTAGCTCGCACAATCAATGTTGAATCGCCGGCTGAATATGAGAGATAGCCGGGTGCAGTTATCGATTCAATTGAATAGCGGGTATTTTCATTAGTTACTATTTCATCTTTAATGCCTTCGCATCCCAACAAAAATGAAAATAATAAGATAGCTGTTATAGTTCTTTTCATATAATAATTATTGTGATTAAAAATAAGGAAGCAGTTTCGGACATAAAAATAGGAAATACTTTATAGAAAACTGCTTGCACTTTTGGTTATTAAATTAAATCAACATTTAGAAAACAGTAGCAATAATTCTATAAAAAATTCCCTTTATTTTTGTACGAATTTTAGCAAGATATAGTAAGAATGTCAAGACAATTATTAGCTCATTAAAATGAAACGATGAATGGTGTTGGCGAAAATGAAAGCAGTAAAATTAATAAGCTTATATATCCAATAACCATTCTGGAAGAATCAAGTTTTTCGAATTGATATACCGGCGGATGTTTTACTTTAATTACTATATATAATATGAATGCCCAGAAAAGCCAGCCAGCCCATCCGATCCCGAAAGCTGTGCCTAAGAATGAGTCTGCAACTCCTAAAAAGCCGAAAATAATTAGGAAAGACATAAAAACTTGAGCAACCCGTTCGTGAATTTTTCCGCCGAACATGCTGTAAACTATATGTCCTCCATCGAGTTGACCCACCGGGATCATATTCATTGCCGTAACGAAAAGACCAAACCATCCCACACACAAGTAAGGATAATGGTAAATTTCAGACATAGGCGGGACAAATTGATCCGGTGTAGTAAAAACGAATCTCATGAATGCAAAAAGTAATGTATCGCCAAATTCCAAACTCAGAGCATCCTTTCCATATTCCGGAGAAAAATAATCCGGGTGAATACTTAAAATATAGTTAGCATCCGGCAAGTTAGTGAATCCATAAATAAGAATTACAAGGCAAGCTAAGAAGCCGGCAATTGGTCCAGCTGCACCTATATCAAACATTGCTTTATTATTTTGCACCGGCGTTTTAGTTTTAATTACAGCTCCCATTGTGCCGAAATTTAAAAACCCGGCAATCGGGGGAAAAGGAATGTAAAAAGGAAGTGTAGCATTTACACCATGTATCTTGGCTGCGAAATAATGCCCAAACTCATGAAACGAAAGGAAAGTTAAAATTGAAATAGAATAAGGCAGCCCTTTAGAGAGAAGTTCAAATTCAAAAGGACCTAAACTGCCCGTAGTCCATTCCATACCCGCAATAGTTGCAGTAACAAAGGTTATAAGGAAAAGACCCGCGTGAAGAAAGTAGTTATCTTTCTTTAAAAGTTTATTTTGGCTGATATTCAATCCATTGCTATTTTGTGAATAATTACTCATTGTCAAATATCCACGTTTAACCCGAATGCACTGTATTCGCGTCTGAAATCGAAGTACTCTCCGTGAACACTGTACCCGGAATAATAATGATAATAGAGGCTCAATCCGTGACCGCCGGCATTACCGATTTTAAGACCAACATTCAACGAGTGATTTGCGGTTCTCTCATAAAGGTTAACCAATTTAAGGTCGTATGCTGCAAATGGGGTCAGCCATTTATTTATCGCATCTTTTAAGTAGTAATCGAAACCTGCTTGATAGGCATCTTTTCCAAGATCTGTAGGATCGACATGAAAAATATATGTTACGCCTCCGTAATGCCCCAAATTAATAAACCTCACAAAAGGAATAAATTCTAAAAACTCTCTACTGTAAACGCGCGGACTAAAACCATCGCGCCATTGCTGATTTGGACCATCATAATGCCCATCCACAAAGTGAGTGCTGTTGTCACTAATTCTCATTCTAGCGCCAAGTTCCATGTTACCCAAATTATGCTTAAAGCCAAAATTTAATCCGAACAAATAATCCACTGCATCAACCGGGAAATGAAAATTCGACTCACCTCTCAATAAAGTATAAGTGAAAAGATCCAGTCCCATTGAGAGAGTCGAACCATCATCAAGATTAAAATGAAGCGCATCAACCGAATTCCCAATATCCAAACGCAATTCATTATCATTTATCTGGAACAAGAAACCAAGTTTCGGTTCCAGAATATTTGCGGTAAACGGCTGAATATTAAGCTCCCCGGGAAAAATATTTAATTTTTCTTGTGCGGTCAAACTAACCAAAAATATAAGAATAAAGGGAAATATTTTCTTGATCATAAATAAAATTTCATCATTCTAGTTAATTAAAAGTTCGTCCCTTCCATTCAACCTTTTTACCAAAAAGTAAAGCTATTGGAAGTATAATAACATAAGAGAAATAATAAATTTCAAAAGCCATAAAATTTTTCAGCGACAACTTCAATTCCAGACGATTAAAAACCGGAAGCAGAAAAAAGTAATCGGTTAAAATTTTAAAAATAATCATGTAGATAATATTAAGGCTCATAAAAAATGGTGACAAAAGAACCATCAAATGCGTTATAAATGCGGTAGCCATTACGGTAAATCCAAACGGTGTATTGTCTAAACCGCCTACGCCCCATCGTTTTTTCTGGTGGAATAACGTTTTGAAATCCGGGCATGGTTTTGATGTAACTAGTGCTTCCTTATCCAATGGATAAATCAGTTTATATTTTCCGAGTTTTTTTATAGCAAGCAAAAGCAGTGAATCCTCCGTAACAGAAAAAGGAAGCGCTTTATATCCCCCGACCTGATCATAAACACTTTTACGGTATGACATGTTATTACCAATGCAGCTTAAGGGTTGACCGATATTTATTGTTCCGGCGGCAACTTCCAGCAGATAAATAAAATCAACAGCCTGCATTCCATTAAACGGAGTGTCATCAAACTTAGTGGTATATCCGCACACAAGCGCAACATCTTTTTGGTAATAAGATGCGATGGTTTTTGCCCACAGAGGCGAAACAATGCAATCTGCATCGGTAGTTAAAATTATTTCCCCGGTAGCAGACTCAATCGCATTTGCAATTGCATTTGACTTCCCTTTCAGTTCACCTAATTGCAGTTTGGTTTTGAGAAAAAGAAACCGGTTTTTATCAGCCGTAAACTCTGTAATTAATTCGGCTGTCGAGTCAGTAGAATTATCATCTATAATTATTATCTGTAATTTGCCCGCCGGATACTCCAAGCTGTTCAATGAACGCAGACAATCTAAAATATTTTCTTCTTCATTTCTTGCCGCAACAATAACCGTAGCGGAAGGCAGTTCGTCATCACTCAATTTAGGAAATTTCTTTGATGCGCCGGCGGCAAAAACAAAAGTCTGAATAAAATAGAAACAGATGAAAATTAATAAAATCAGTTCAAACATTCTTGGGGCTTTCCTAACTCGAATCCTCGTATTGATATTTCGTCGATCAATACACTGATAGAATCGTTAATAATATCTTTATTTTTAATGCTGTCATGAAAAACAACTATTGAATTGTTTTTCAAATAATTTTGAACTGCAAATTTAACAATATTTAATTTATTTTTATAATCAAATGTTAGGCAAGACCACATTACATTTTTCAATCCGCATTCTGCAATAATTTTGTTACTGCTCAATTTAAACCTGCCGTGCGGGGGTCTAAAATATAGAGGTTCCTGACCGGTAACACTTTGAATTGCCTCGTTTGTTTTGCGAAGTTCATTTATTGTTTCAGAATAATTTATTCGTGTTAGTATTTTATGATTGTAAGTGTGGTTGCCGATAACGTGACCCACCTCCACTATTGCCTTTGCAATCTGCGGATATTTATTAATATTGTTCCCCACACAAAAGAAAATGGATTTAATATTATTATCATTTAATCTTTTTAATATTAACTCGGTTGTATTAGGATTCGGACCATCATCAAACGTTATAACAACTTTACCGCAAGCCGAATTCCAAATGAACGACGGGTAAAGCATCTTAAGCAATTTGGGAGGATCATATAAATATTTCATCGCGATTTTACTCTTCCCTTCCATTTAATGCCGCCGAATATTCCAAGAAAAGCCGAAAGCAGTATGTAAGGTATTTGAAAAAATTGCGCCGGCAAAAAAACATTCAAGATTTTTTTATCGAAAAGATTTGTGGCACCAAAATGTAAAATGCGATATTCCAGCAGCATCTTTATTGTCAATTGCAAAATAACAAGCATTAAATATAGATCAGATACAACAAGACCAAGAACTAAATTTACTATTAAAGATACGTAGAAAAGATAAATTAGAACGAGATTTAGAACCAACACTTTTGATTTGTAAAAAACACTTTTGCTCGCCCATCGTTTGCGCTGTTCAAAAAATTCGCTTAATTTTTAGAGAGAACTAGTAAAAACGACTGCATCACTATTAAAGTTGAATTTAATTTTATATTTTGTTTCGGCAGCTATTTTCTGCATTAA
>JAENZU010000149.1 GCA_016841125.1 Melioribacter sp.
TTACATAACCCGATTTATTACCATTCCAAAAATAAGTTACGTGCCCGAACTTTTGAGTCTCCGAAATTGCAAATGATGTTACTCCTTCCGCGCAGAGATATGTGCTTATCGGTCTATCGATAGTAGGGGGGTGAACGAGATAATTTTTTGGAATATGAAGATCGCCGTCGTATTCCATCATTCCGGCATAAAAAACATCGGGAACTCTTTGACGGTTAAATTCTTTTAAATCTTCATCCTCGAAAGCTTTAGAAATTTCGATAGCACGGTCACCTCGGAAATTAAAGAAAACAACTGCATCGCCATCTTCAATTGTTCCAACCGGATTGTCATTCTCGTCAACGCATACAAAAGAATCTAAGTACTGGTCGGTTTTTTTTGGATTTTCATCGTAATAAGTCTGCACCGCTTCCGATGCTGATTTAAATTTCCTTCCGATACCGAGAACATGGGCTTTCCAGCCTCTCTCAACAACGCTCCAATCTGCATTGTATCGATCCATGGTTGTAATCATTCGGCCGCCGCCGGAAGCAATTTTATAATCAAACCCTTTCTCATCTGAAATTTTCTTCAGTAATTCTTCAGTTGGTTTAATGTAAGATAATGCCGACTTTTCACCGACATCACGCCCGTCAAGCAAAGCATGAACTCTAACTTTTTTAACATTATTTTCCGCACATTTATTAATTAACTCAAACAAATGTTTTATGTGGGAATGTACATTTCCATCAGAGAGTAATCCAATAAAATGAACCGTGCCGCCGGATTTCCCTTTTTCAATGACGTGATTCCAATTGTCGGATTCAAATATTTTTCCGGTCTCAATTGATTTGTTAACAAGCTTTGCGCCTTGAGCAAAAATTCTGCCGGCACCAATTGCGTTGTGACCAACTTCGCTGTTTCCCATATCATCCTCTGATGGCAAACCGACAGCAGGTCCGTGGGCATTCAATTTTGCTTGCAGTGGAATATCTTTTAGTAATTTATCTAAGGTTGGGGTATTTGCTAAATAAACCGCATCACTTTCATCTCTTCTGCCGAATCCAACGCCGTCCATTATTACTAATAGCAACGGTCCTTTTCTTCCTGCAAATTTATCTGACTTTTTCAATTTCAATTCCATATCGTATCCTTTTCAATTAATTATTTCAAAAAATCGTAATACTAAATATACTATCATTACGGGGCACTTTCAATTTGATCAGATTAAGTTAAAGTTAAATAGAGTGGAAATAAAAAACCCGGCGTGTGCCGGGCTGTAAATTAAAATGTAAATGTCATTCCAAGTTTAACTGTTTCGTAAGTGAGGGGTGTTTCGGTTTGGAAAGGCCAATTCATGTTGTCACGTTTTAGTGAGTAAAAAGCATAAGATAATCCATTGTGCAATAGAAAATTAACTATGGGCGCTGCTTCGGGGGTGGAATCAATAATCTCATTCACGAAATAATCTATCATCCCGTGTCCAATTGTTTCGATTGCAAAACTTCCCGCGTGTTTCCAAAAAACGTGCCGTGGGAAAACAACAGAGGTTTCAAAACCACCGTTAATAGAGATGAAATTGGCAAATTCTAATCGAATGCCGGCTTCATTACTAGTACCAAAACGAAAATTATCTCTGTAACGATCTAATATTTTTACATCTTCTGCAGGAAGTGTAAATGGATCTTCCGGGTTTAATCGGGACCACACAAAAGCGCCTTGCCAGTATGGTAGAATTGCAACATCAGAAAATTTGTATCCGTAACCGCCGGCGCGTCCGAATCCAAATCTCCACATATCGGTTGGGATGGCAGCGGTGCTCTTGCCGGATTTCAAATCAGTTGATAAATTTGATACGAAAAAATAAGATCCTCTAAATTTAACAATGTAGTCCTCATATTGTTGGTCTTGATTTAAAAATCCCAGCTTCAATTCCACAAGCCCTATTTTAGAAAATTCACTGCTGAATTTCTTATGCTTCACATCTCCAAAGCCATAACTAATTTCCATAAACGGATGCTGATCCCATTCCCACTCCCAATCAACGTAAGTTTCCCAATCATCATCACTATAAGAGGATGACTGACCAAAAATTGTGGCTGTTGAGAATAATGAAATCAGGATCAGAATTTTAATTTGATTCATTTCTTTTCTCCGAATAAAAATTTTTCTATTAGACGAAAATCATCGGCTATTTGTTACGTTCAAAAAAAAACCGCTCTACTAAAGCGGTTTTGAAATTTTATATGCGTAGAAATTTATCAATCTACTTTGGTGCCGGTTTTCTGCTCTAAGGTTTTTATCAGAGTATCAATCAATACATTGTTCTGAACCGGTTTTGTTAGAAATACATCAACGCCTGCATTATATGCATTATCTTTGTCGCGCTGAAAAGCGTGAGCGGATAATCCTACGATAGGTAAATTAGAATATTCCTTGTTTTCCCTCAATTCACGGGTGAGTTGCAATCCGTCTTTCTTACCTCTGAGCGAAATATCCATTAATATAATATCGAATTTATTATTTTTTAATTTCTCATAGAACGTTTCGGCGGAATCACAAATTTCGATATTAAATTTACGTTTCAGAAAAATTTGAAGAAATTTCTGATTTTCATAGTCGTCTTCAACAACAAGGAGATTCGGTTTATTTTTTTGCTCCTCAGACATTACAAGTTCCTAATTTAAATGATAAAGAAATTCCAAAATCCAATAATTTCTTCTTTAAATGTGAAAATAATATTTAATAGAGTCAAATAAATAATAAACCTTAATTGTTTATTGATTTTTCAAATTTCTTTAACTTCTTCTTCAACTAAGTTGAGAATGATGTCTTATTTAGATAAATTTAATAATTCTTTCATTTTATTGAGGTGATAATGAAAAAGTCGGTATTGCTAATTCTTATTGGTAAAAGAAAAGAGGCTGCTGTTAAAGTTCAGCAAATATTAACAGGATGGGGTTGTATAATTAAAACAAGACTGGGTATTCATGACGGTGTTTTGGACAACTGTTCCGATGAGGGATTGTTGATTCTTGAATTATTCGGGTCTGATGAACAGAAAGGCGAACTAGCTAGAAAAGTTGAGCTTCTGGATGGAGTAAGTTCAAAATTAGTTGAACTCGAATTGTAATTATGGGGGCGATTTTTTGCCCCTTCAAATTTGCCAAATTGAACATTCAATCCACCCTTCCTCAGTTCGAGGAAAATATTTATTTGTGCCCAGCCTCATCATTTCAATTTCAGTCATAGAATTTCTGGTTTCTAATCTGCCCCCGTTTTTAGAAAATATTTCTTTCAAATTTTCAGTGGAATAATAATTTATTCCTGGTTTCCGTTTTAAATCTTTAAGTGTTTCATACACCTTAATTGGGTTATTCTTTTTATCTCTCTTGACGGTTTCGGTCGGCAGCAAGTGCTCAATTAAAATTGTATTGTTTCCGGTTTTTGATTTCAAACTTATAACAATCTTTTCTAATGACTCTTTAGAGAGATAGTGTGTCTCATCTTCCAAGACAATTATACATGGGTGTTCGTTATAAAATTCATGAAGCAATGTATTTAAAAGTTTAAGAATAGTTGGAGATTCTATATCGGCTGTGATACACTTGATTTTATCAGAATACTCAGGAAAGAGTTTATCGTACAATTCCTTTTTATCATCCATTCCGGTGGAGTCTATTTCAAGAATCCGATCGATGCTATTGTAGTTGTTTGAAATTAAATCCAGCGCCAAAGGTGATTTACCCGCAGCCAAAAGTATAATTAAATATTGCTGACTACTATTTTTTAATTTGGAATTGATATAATTGCGTACAAAAAATTTAGAGTTTGCGATTGCTTCATCGTACCATTCACAGATAGAAAATAAATTTTCGTACAGTTCATTACAAGAGGACAGATCGAGATGATCCAAAAAGGTGGATATAATTTTATCCCGGAAAACCTTGCTTTCCCATCTTACAAGCAATGCCGATGCAGGGTCAAGTTTTAGTTTTTCCATTAAGCTGCACTCTTACTTATCTTTTTTTGAACTTTCTCAGAAGTTAATTCTCTGATTGCATCCTTTGCAATCCATTTTGCGGATATAGAATCTCTCCGCATTAAATCTTCAGCAACAGCAATTGCCTTTTTGTTTAAAGCAGTATTCCGTTTCCCAATTTGTCTCAGTGCCCAATTAACTGCTTTTTTAACAAAATTTCTTTCATCATCGGCTTCTTCAATAATCCTACTAAAGAAAGGTTGAAAATCCGGATCTCTCCATTCTTTTCTGTGCACTGCCGAAACAGCCATTAATACGAATCCGGCTCGTTTAATATATTCAGACTTGCTTAAACTCCATTTTGTTGCTTTATCATATATATTGACGCTGTAAACAAACAAATTGTTACAGCATTGATCGCAAAGATCCCATGAATTAAAATCTTTTACCCATTTATCCATTTGGGAACTGGTAACTTTTTTCGGATCGTCAATCATTGTGGCAAGTATTCGTGCTTCGTGGAAGCCTGTCTGCCAAAGTTCGAGAGCTAGTTTGTGATCTGTTCCAATTTCGCGGGCAAGTTTTCGTAAATTAACAATGGAAATTCCAAAAGCTTTTTCTGTATTGATGCCAAAACGAGACATTCCCTCTTTGGACTTGCTGTTGCCGAGCATCTCTAACTTCTGTAAAACTTCCCCAATTTTCAATTTCCCGCTCCTGAAAATTATTATTCAACTATACAAAATTATAGATGATAAATAAAGTTAAAAAATGTTAAGCGGTTAAAATTTAGTATGAACGGTACCAGATTTTTACGGGGAATAAAAAGATGATCCAAACTGCTTCATTTTTTTTGATCTTATTAAAACAGCAATTATATTTTGTTAGAAATGATAATAATTTGGAAGGTGATTTATGTATAAATTTTTAAGAATATTAACTCTGGTTTTGATTTCCTTTTCATTACAGGCTCAAGTAGAAGTATCCGAGCACTTAAAGATATTCGATCAGTTTACGGGCAAAATTTGGAAAGGGGAATTTAAGGGTAATACGGGGGAAAGACCAACTTATGATATTGCTGAATGGGAATACGCCTTGAACGGCAAGGCAATTAGAATCCTTCATTCTGTGAATGACGGCGTATACGGTGGTGAAACTATTATTTTTTGGGATCTAGAAATTGAGAGCCTTGTTTTCTACTATTTTACTACCGAGGGATTTTTTACAAAAGGAGATGTGGTTTTTGAGGAGGGTCGGATGATTACACATGAAAAAGTAGCCGGAAATAAAGACGGAATTACTGAAGTTAAATCTATTTCTGCAATTCTACCCGACGGCAGGATGCACTCAAAATCTGAAATGTTGAAAAATGGTAAATGGACCGAAGGACATGAAATTTATTATTTTGAAGATCCGAATGCCGAAGTGGTTTTTAAAGAAATTATAAAATAAAAAGTAAAAGTTGGGGAGACTGTTTACCGAGTATTTATCAACAGAAATTCAAAATTATTACATAAAATAATTTATGATTTTCCTTTCTGCTATTTACTTTTTTGCTAAATTTACGGTTCTTAAATTTTCAGTTAGATATGCCTGATTCATCTTTAAAACAAATTAACCCGACAGTCAAAGGATTAAAATCTACTTTGGTTGGTATTGCTGCAAATTTTCTGCTTGCCGTTACAAAAGGTACAGCCGGATTTTTTGGAAACAGTTATGCCCTTGTTGCTGATGCGATTGAATCTCTTTCAGATGTATTCAGCTCAATTATTATTTACAGCGGATTAAAAATAGCTTCAAAACCTGCTGATGTTAATCACCCTTACGGGCACGGAAAAGCGGAACCTCTAGCGGCCTCTGCAGTTGGTCTTGCATTAATTGGCGCCGCCATTTTAATTTCAATTCAAAGTGTTCACGAAATAAAGGTGCTTCATAAAGCCCCGGCTTCATATACACTATACGTTTTGGTTGGTGTTATTATTGTCAAAGAAAGTTTATTCCGATTTGTTGATAGTGTCGGGAGTAAAATTTCCAGCACCGCTGTTAAAACCGATGCATGGCACCATCGCAGTGATGCAATTACATCAGCCGCCGCATTTGTTGGAATATCAATTGCGCTGCTTGGCGGAGAAGGTTACGAAAGTGCTGATGATTATGCGGCTTTATTTGCTTCAGCGATAATTGTTTATAACGCATTCAGATTATTAAAGCCGGCAGTTAGAGATTTAATGGATTTCTCACCGCCGCGTGAAATCGAAATAAGTATTAGAAATAAAGCCGGTGCAGTTGAAGGTGTGGTAGGACTGGATAAATGTAAGATCAGAAAGATGGGATTTGAATATTATGTAGATCTTGATGTGATAGTTGACGGTGAAAGAAGTGTGAGGAATGGGCATCAAATTGCGCACGATGTTAAAGAAGAAATTATGGTTACATTTCCTGCAGTTGCCAATGTATTTATTCATATTGAGCCCGATGACCCTGAAAGATTAAAACGAGATATCGAAAAATGAAACTTATTTATTCAACATTTATATATTGTATTAGTGTTTTCTTCATTCACATGATTTAGAAACATAAGCTAGGTTAAAATGAGCATTGAACTTTCAGAATTAAAAAAAGCCGCGGCGCATAAAGCCGTAGAACAAATCAAGTCCGGTATGATAATCGGATTAGGCACCGGAAGTACAAGTGTTTTTGCAATTCGAAGAATAGGTGAACTTATTACTGAAGGAGTTCTCAAAAATATCAAAGGAATCCCAAGTTCAAAACAGAGTGAGAAAGAAGCTGAAATGTGCGGAGTGCCCCTCACAACTTTCGACGAAGTTCAAAAGATTGATATTACTATTGACGGTGCTGATGAAGTTGATGCACAATTAAATTTAATAAAAGGGGGCGGCGGTGCGCTTCTTAGGGAAAAGGTTTTAGCTCAAGCTACATCAAAACAAATTATTGTAATAGATGAAACAAAACTTTCAAAAGTTCTCGGAACCAAGTGGCACGTCCCAATTGAGGTAATTCAATTTGCCGCCGAAGTGGAGAAAAAGTTTTTGGAATCACTCGGCGCGGTTGTGAAATTACGAACCGAAGGGGAAGTTAAAAAATTTATTACCGACGAGGGAAATTTTATTCTAGATGCAAATTTTGGTGAAATTAAAAATCCAAAATCACTTGCGGCAAAATTGGAAGCCCGCGCCGGAATTGTTGAGCATGGTTTATTCCTCGATCTTGCCGATGAAGTCATTGTTGCTTCGGAATCCGTCATTAAATCATATATAAAATAATTTTTTTTGAAACCTTAATAAAATTAGGTTGTGTAACACTATTGAAATTTTGAAAAATTTAAAAATTATTTTTTATAGTTGAAATTATTTATAGTAAAATTTATTTTCGCAATTTCTAAAAACGACGATTGATGAGATATGAGTATTGTTGTTGAAAATCTAACAAAAAAATATGGTCCTCAGCGGGCTGTTGATAATATTTCCTTTGAAGTACAAACCGGAGAAGTAATTGGGTTTTTAGGACCTAACGGTGCAGGTAAAACTACCACCATGAAGATAATTACCTGCTACATGGCGCCTTCCGACGGCAACGTTAAAGTAAGCGGCGTTTCAATTCATGAAGATCAGGATTCAATCAAAAAGAAAATTGGTTACCTTCCTGAAAATAACCCCCTTTATTATGACAT
>JAENZU010000150.1 GCA_016841125.1 Melioribacter sp.
AAGAAAATCTAAGTCGGGATTAAATACTTATCATTTAACAAGTTATGTTACTATTTCATTATTGATAAATTTCCCCAATGAACAATCTGGGTTTAAAATATTTTTTTTTCAACCTTCCGGCAACATTTATTACTTTGAAACATCTTTAATATAAACTGTGACACAATTTTGAAAAACTCTGCAAAAGATATAGTTGAGTTCACTTTATACTACAATAAGTATAAGTGTAAAATATATAATTACACTCTTAGAATGCTGAGTGATAAAATGTTAGTGGAAGATATTGTTCAGACGGTATTTCTAAAATTCTTTGAAAACATTAACGGTATTAGAAATAAAAGCAGTATTCCAAATTGGCTATTTACTACCACCAGAAATGAGATATACACATACTTCAGAGGTAAAAAAGTAAAAGTGGATCAATTTAATGTTACCGATACAGAAGAGATAGAATTAAACAGCAAAGTAAATTTAGAAGATTCATACGAAATGAAAGAATTGAAAAATTTAATAATGAGGGAGCTGGAAAAGATGCCGTTTGATCAGCGGGAAGTATATCTCCTCAAAGAATACGGACAGTTAAGCTATAAAGAAATTTCAACAGTAATGGGAATTGATGAAAATTTGGTTAAAAGCAGACTGTTTAAAATCAGACAAAAACTGATTAGTAAATTATCCCATTTAGTTTAGCAAGAGGTACAAAATGAAAAACGAAGAGATTGAAATTTTAATAAATGAATTTGTTGACGGGGAATTGGAGAAATCCAAAGAGCCATTATTTTTCACAATGCTTTCGCAAAATGAAGAAGCACGGGAATATTTCAAAAATATCAGCATACTGAAAAATGCTGTTCAAGATACATTAGAAGAATTCCCCGATTTGTTGGATGAAAAAATTCTGATTTCAGCCGGAACCAGTTTCGATAAAAAATCGCGATGGAGTTTAGGAACTTGGAATTATTCATTCTTAGGTTATGCTGCAGCAATTGTGCTTCTGTTCCTCTCTTTCTTTTTCTTCAATCAATCCAGCAGTTATCAAAAGGAATTAGAAACTGTAATTCACCAGGTTAACGATCAGCAGCAGATGCTTCAGCTTTTATTCAACAGTCTGCCGGCTGCCGAGGTGAATAGTCAATTTGAAAATGATATAATAATTAGAGCACAACTTTGAGGAATAAAATGAAAAATATTTATGCTTTCGCAATTTTAGCTTTCTTTCTTTTAGCAGCGTGTGAGAATGGAAAGAAGGATACAGAAGTTTACTCGGCTTTCGATGAAAATTATCTTTCAGAAGAAGACGTCGATAAAAAACCTACTTTTGCAGATAATGAAAAATACACTGATCTATTGAATCAAATAGGTGAAGATCTCGATAATTATAAGGAAGATAACGAAATTACAAATTGGGGTTCGGGGAACTTTGATGCTTACCTATTTGTAAACCGGGAAGGAAGTGTTGATAAAGTCTTTGTTATTGAAGCTCCAAATCAAGAAATAATTAATATTATTTCGGAGAAATTAATGAAGTTCAAATTCGCACCCGGAGAAAAAGAAGGCAAGCCCACAGCCTCACGATATAAATTCCATTACAACCTTTATACAGGCAGTAATTTAGATGCTACATATTTTGTGGCAGTTGAACAAATGCCGGCACCGGTCGGCGGAATTCAATCGATTGGCGCAAATGTTAATTATCCGGAAATTGCAAAAAGAGCAGGTATCCAAGGCAGAGTTTTTGTAAAAGCCTACATTGATACAAGCGGAAATGTTGTGCGAGCTGAAATTATTAAAGGTATTGGCTCGGGATGCGATGAAGCCGCAATAGAAGCCGTTAAAAAATCAAAATTTACTCCGGGTATGCAGCGTGGTAAAAAGGTGAATGTACAGGTTTCAATCCCAATTTTATTTAAACTGGATTGACCTAACAAATAAAGATTTTGATGATTCTTAAATCACTAAATCGGAGGTTCAAAATGGCTGCCAAAAAAAATCCAAAAGCTGACCTTAAAAGAAAGTACAAAAGGTACATCGAAACAAGTATGATTATTGCGCTGGCATTTTTAATTATCGCGTTCAAAGCCTCTCCTAAATCTTTCGGAAATAATATTAAACAGGAAGCACCTCAAGAATTGATAGATGTTGAAGATGTTGAAATTACCAAACAAGAATCTGCTCCGCCTCCGCCGCCCAAACCTCCAATCCCGATGGAAGCTCCCAATGATAATGTTTTGGAAGATATTGAAATTAGCGGTACGGATTTAATTGTTGATGAAATAGTTAAAGCTCCTCCAGCGCCGATTGAAGAAAAGGCTGAGGAGATAGTCCCAGATTTCTTCATATCTGTAGAAGAAATGCCGAAGCCGATCGGCGGTATTAAAGCTATATTTGAAAAAATCGAATATCCCAAGATGGCAAAAATTACAGGTATTCAAGGGAAAGTAACGGTTTTAGCTTATGTTGATGAAAATGGAACTGTTACAAAAGTTGAGTTAGTTAAAGGCATCGGCGGGGGATGTGATGAAGAAGCACTGAATGCCGTAAGTCAAACCAAATTTAATCCTGGTAAACAAAGGGGAAAAGCAGTTAGAGTAAAAGTTGCAATCCCCATTTTATTTAAACTAAATTAATGGAGAATCTATGAAAATGATTAAGTACGCCGCAATAATTTTCGCGGGAATTTTACTTGTGAATGTCTCAACTTTTGCACAGGAAAAAGCCATTGAGAAGATGCCGGATCCGATTGGCGGTATAAGGGGAATCGCCAAAAATGTTGTTTATCCGGTTGAAGCAAAAAAAGCAGGAGTTGAAGGTAGAGTAGTAATTCAAGCTCTCGTTGATGAAAATGGAGATGTTATAAAAACATCAGTCGTAAAAAGCCTCGGTTCGGGCTGTGATGAAGCCGCTCTCAAAGCGATCAAAAAAACTAAATTTACTCCCGGAATGAATAAAGGGAAAAAAGTGAAAGCCGAAGTTACAATTCCAGTTTCATTCAAATTAAACGAAGGCGATAAAAAGAAAAAATAAGATTGATAAAAAGAGATTCAATTTTTGGAGGCTGTCTCAAAAGTTGATTATTGTCATGCTGAACCCGCCCAAAAGACGACGGGTAAACTTGATTCAGCATCTCATTTTCCATCAAAATCGAATGATTAGATTCCGGGTCAAGCCCGGAATGACAAATTTGAGACAGCCTCTTTTTTATTAACCGAATATCATCTAAAAATTGATTCATTATCTCAATTTTGTTTACTTTTAGTATTTCTTACAATAAAGTAAATTAAAATGCTGAATTTCATTTCGAAAATATGGAAACCCGATCAATATCACGGTCACAAAAAGAAAGATAATTTTTTCGAAGGCTGGTTCTTTAAATCAGTCGATCAAAGCGGCAATAATATTATTGCGATAATTCCGGGTGTATTTGTAAGTAAAGATCCCGAACTGCAGCATTCTTTCATTCAAATTTTGGAAGGGAATTCGCATGCATCATATTATATCCGCTATCCGTTCGAAGAATTTTGGGCTGCAAAAGATAAGTTCGAAGTTAAAATCGGGGACTCAATCTTTTCAAATAATTCCATCTCTCTTAATATTTCGAATACCCAAATAATATTAAAAGGGGAACTGAGATTTAATAATGTACAGCCATGGCCCGTTACATTAACTTCACCCGGAATTATGGGCTGGTATTCATTTGCCCCTTTTATGGAATGCAATCACGGAGTATTAAGTCTGGATCATTCAATTGAAGGAAGCTTAGATATTAACGGTTCTAAAATAGATTTTTCGAGCGGTAAAGGATACATCGAAAAAGATTGGGGCAGTTCTTTTCCGAGCAGTTATGTGTGGAGTCAGTCCAACCATTTTGAAATGGAAGGAGTTTCATTCACCGGTTCAATAGCTAAAATCCCTTGGCTTTTCAGCTCATTCCGCGGATTCATTGTGGGACTGTTACACAACGGCAGACTTTACAGATTCACAACTTATACCGGAGCTGAAGTTAATTATCTCAAAATTTTTAAAGATGAAATTCGTTACGAAATTGAGGATAAAAAACATTTTTTAAGAGTGAAAATTAAGCGAACGGAAGGCGGCGTTCTGCACGGTCCTTATGAAAAACAAATGCTGGAAAGGGTTTCCGAATCGTTAGATGCAGAAATCGAAATTAATTTTTCCGAAAAGTCGGGTAAAACTATTTTTGAAGGAATAGGCATTCATGCAGGGTTGGATGTAAACGGTAAACTTGAGGAAATAGCAGACGAAATTAAATAAAAAAAGCAACGCCTTTTAGCAGCATTGCTTTTAGTTATCAGTAATAAAAATTATTTAGCTTCAAAATTATTTACAAATCTTGTCAGTTGAGATTTTTTTCTAGCTGCAGTATTTTTATGAATACGACCTTTTGTAACCTGCTTGTCCAAATACGAAATGGCATCTTTTAGTTTAACTTCAGCAGATTCTTTATTCTCAGCGTCTCGTAAAGTTTTTACTAAGGTCTTAACTTTTGACAAAGCCATTGTATTTCTAACTCTTCTGCGTTCATTCTGTCGGCTGCGTTTCTTTGCTGACTTATGATTAGCCATTTTGTTTCCTAAAATTAATTTATAAAAGAATATTAATATAATACTCTAAAGTTTTTATGTCAATCTTTTCAATTAAGAAGATAGCGATTTCTCTTTAATAATACTGAATAAATTAAACTTAGGTAATTAACAAAGTAAAACAAAAGAATACAATGTCAAGAAAAGCCCATGAATAAAGGGCAATATTGACATTAAAAAATTCATCCTCTTTTATTATATTTTACTATTTCTTGTTATTTTTGTTACGTTTTGTTGCACGGGTGTTTAATTTCAGCTATATTGAAAATAAAACGCTTTGTATTATTAAACTTAAGGTTAAAAAAAATGGCAAAAATTACAGTTAGAACCAGAAAGTTAAAGGATGGAAGGCAATCAATTTATTTGGATGTTTACCATCATAAAGGAAAGCGCTATTATGAGAACCTTGATCTTTGTATTGATCCTAAAGGCAGTAATAAAAAAGAAATGTTGAGACTTGCCAACAATGTCCGCAACATAAGAGAGAGAGAAATAATAGAGGGAAAATATGACCAAAGCAGACAAGCGGAAAGAACCAAATTCTTTGAAGTATTTGAAGAACATGTTAAGCTCAGGAAAAATACTCAGTATGGTTCACTTAAAAAAGCACTTCTTATTTTCACTAAAAATAATTTAGACTTACGGTTTTCAGATATCGACTTTAATTTTGGCTTAAAGTTTATGACGCATGTTAAAAACAATCTTAATCTAAAACCAAATACAATACTTAATTATCAAAAGCGGTTTTCAGCAGTGCTAAACTTTGCAGTTAAAAAAGGAATAATTCCAGCCAACCCGATTAAACATCTTGAAGTAATAAAAAAAGAGGAAGTTAAAAAAGATTTTCTTACAGTGGATGAGATTAAAAAACTTGCCGATACAACTTGTAAAAGTAGAGACGTAAAACGCGCCTTCCTATTTGCTTGCTTTACCGGTTTAAGGTTTTCAGACTGCAAAAAATTAACGTGGGCGGAAGTTGATCTTGATAATAGGCACTTGACATTCAGACAGAAAAAAACAAGCGGTCTTAATTATTTGTCATTATCTGAAATGGCAGTAAAATTTCTTTTCTTAAATTATTCTTCACATCTAAAGCGGAAACCGGAAACGCTTGTATTTGATAAACTGCCTTCTGCACCGGCTGCCTTCCAAACTATTAAGTTATGGGTAAAGCACTCCGGCATTAAAAAGAATGTATCGTTTCACACTGCACGCCATACCTTCGCAATTTTACTACTTAGCAACAAAACCGATCTTTACACAGTATCTAAAATGATGGGGCACGCATCATTGAAAACCACAGAACTATATTTAAAAGTTCTCGATGAAAAAGTTACACAAGCGGCGGAAGGTTTACCGACATTTAATCTTAATAATGAGTCAATTACGTCAAAGGAAATTTTGAAAATATCTTATAATTAGCAGCAAGTTTATTTTTTAATTAAATTCAATTTATAATTTTTTGGGAGTCAAAGCATGAGTAATGAGAAGCAATACAACGGATGGACAAATTACGAAACTTGGAGTTACTTTACTTGGATATCAAATGAAGAAAGCACCAGTAATTTCTATAATGAAACAGCAGCTCAATTTTATGAGGATGCGGAACCTTCCGCACCATTAACAAAAAAAGATGTTGCCGTTTATAACATGGCAGATTTTATGAAGAGCAAAGTAAATGATGAAAATCCTTTATTAGATAATAGTGGTTATTACTTGGATATTTTACAAGCCGGAATAGATTCAATTAATTTTGATGAAGTAGCAGCCGCATTTATTGAGGCAGTTATAACCGCAACAGCTTAGTCTATAATTTATAAAACAATTTTAAACCATCGGAAACCAGAACACCGGAACCGATGGTTTTTTATTTCTGCACTCATATCCTCCACACGCCCGGCGGAACCATATCACCAACCTGCATGTTGATGACAAAACCGGAACTTTAGATATAATAGTCATCAACAAGCTCGGTATCTTAGACAATGCTGTATAAATCAATTCTGGCTAACACAGGATGCGCACACGGTAGTTTTATTTACCAACCCATACAAAGCACGCCCGGCGGAACCATATCACCCAATCTGCCTATTGATGACAAAGCCGGAGCTTAAGATATAATAGTCATCAACAAGCTCGGTATCTTAGACAATGCTGTATAAATCAATTCTGGCTAACACAGGATGCGCACACGGTAGTTTTATTTACCAACCCATACAAAGCACGCCCGGCGGAACCATATCACCCAATACAAAAATAAAAATCTAATGCACCAAAAAGCACTAAAAAGCCCTTGAACAGATTACACTATAAATATATTTTTACGAAAGTAAACACAAAAATTACTCTTTAAGTTGCAGTGAATAGACAAAATTTATTATTCTTGCATCAAGATAAGAAAACGAATGGGAGCTCGTTTTATCATGGAGTTAATGATTTTTTTTTAACGTGATAATGGAGTAAAAAAGATGGCAGAAAAAAGCAAAGTAGTAAACAGTGATGCGGAATATTTACCACTTACACAAGCGGCTAAATTTTTGGGTGTTTCCAAAAATTACCTCTATCCAATGAACCATTTCAACCGCCTAACTTATTTTCGTCCGGGCGGTAAACTCGTTTTGTATAAAAGGTCTGATTTAATCAAATTTATTGAAGGCGGACGAATACCTTCAGCCGATGAAGTAAACAAAGCGGTTTAATTGATGACACCAACAGAGGGCACTGTTAAGAAATTACTCCGGGCAATTAGACGGAATTGTGTTGAATGCTGCAACGGATCATCAAAAGAGGCGGACGAATGCACCGCTAAAGAATGTCCGCTTCATAGGTACCGTAAAGGCTGCACCGGGCAAGGGGGAAATTTGGATAGGGTATCTGAACCCATTACAAACATTGAACAAAATCAAACAGATAATAATAATAATTTTTCGGGCGGAAAAAATGAAGAAAGGATTTGTAATATTAAAGAGGGATATTCTCGACCATTGGATATGGACGGAAGCCGATGCAATAACACTGAAAATATTTTTGGAGTGCTTAATGCGCGC
>JAENZU010000151.1 GCA_016841125.1 Melioribacter sp.
TACCCGGTTGTTGAAGGTTATAAGGGAAATAAATTCAATAGACCGAATGATCTTGCGTTCGATTCAAAGGGAAACTTGTGGTTCACAGATCCTAAATCATACGATAAAAATAATTTGGATGGTGTTGTTTACAAAGTAGATTTGACCTCCTTAAAAACTATACCGGTGTTTGAGGGACTAGGTTTTCCGAACGGCATTGCATTTTCACCCGATGAAAAATTTCTCTTCGTCTGCGAATCGGCACAACAGCGGATTCTAAAATTTGAAATAACGGAGGAGGGTTTACTCAGTGAGCCAAAAGTATTTGTAGAACTCCCCGGCGGTGACCCTGACGGAATAGCATTTGATGTTGAAGGTAATTTATACGCAGCTCATTTCGGTGGAGGTAAAGTTTATGTTTTTGATTCTGCAGGAAATATAAAGAAAGAATTATTGGTGCCGGGTAAAAAACCAAGCAATGTTGAGTTTGCCGGGAAAGACCTCAAAACTCTTTTTGTTACTGAAGATGAAACAAATTCGGTTTACAAAATTGAACTGGAAATAGCCGGACTCCCCTTGTTCTCGTCCCCTATGCGCAAATAAAAAAAGCGGAAAGTGAACCTTTCCGCTTAATCTCATTAAAGCATAATTTAATCTTTAGAATATTCTTTAAGGTAACCTTCAAAAATATTTCTATGACTTTCTTCATCTGCAAGAAGTGTGATTACTAAATCTTGGGTCACATAATCAACCCCGTCACACATTTTGATCAGTTTATTGTAATGTTTAACTGCTGCGTTTTCAGCTTCAATAACACCTCTTATAACATACTCAACATCAGTGGATTTTTTATTGGGCTGAAGATATTTTTGCTCAGCTTTTAATTCCATTGAGCCCGGGACTTTTCCGCCGAGTTCTTTGATGCGTTTTGCTAAAGTTTGTGCGTGCATAAGTTCGTCGGCAACTTCTGCAGTAAGGGCTTTTTTAATCTCTTCGGCTCTAACTCCGTCTAGATTTGTTGCATTGGAAATGTAATTCATAACAGTTTCAATTTCAGACCAATATCCTTTAATTAGTCCTTCAATAATTTCTTTTTTGGTAGCCATATCTTCTCCTAGTTTTATTAATTCTACATGCTTAAACAATTATTATTCTAATAAGATTCAAATTTTTTGAATTAGTTTCTAAAAAATTATCAAACTAACTTTTAATGATTCTTATTAATAAATCATTTATTTTTTCATTTGAATATTCATTGATAATGCGGATTTACAAATTATGTATAATATGAAAAAAATCAGCCTAATATTGTTGACCCTGCTCTTTTTAGGAACATTAGACTATCTAACAAAAGAGAGGAATGATTACCCAGGAGCAGAGTTAATTAACCGGGAGGGTTTGATGAATCACGTTGATTATTTAACCTCCCCCGAATTAAACGGAAGACTATCAGGCAGTGAAGGATACAACAAAGCCGCTGAATATGCGGCAGATCAAATTATTAAATTCGGTCTAAAGACGGTTAATGATGATTATTATCAATATCTAAATGTAGAATACAATGAAATAAAAGAGCCGCTAGAATTTGGTTTGATCGAAGACGGAACTATAATTAAAGAATATCAGATTGGAAAAGATTTTGTCTGCAGAGGTTTTACAGGTTCAGGAAATTTTAATGCCGAAGCAGTATTCTGCGGTTACGGAATTTCAGCCCCGGAACTTGGATACGACGATTATGCTGATATTGATGTAAAAGATAAAGTTGTAATAGCATTCAAATACAACCCGAAATGGAAATTAGAGAGTGGTAACTGGCCAACCGGCTATCCCCGTCAAAAAGCGCACTTTGCAGCAAGTCACGGTGCAAAGGGAATTTTATTTGTATCACTGCCTAATGATGCAGCGCCGCAAAAAACAATCGGAAGCATTCTCTGCGGTGATGGAGATCAGCTAGTGGATTTTCCGCAGCTCCACATTTCAATTGAAACTGCCGATGAACTTTTGAGCAGCAGAAATCTTACACTATCACAATTGCAAACTATCATTGATTCAACTAAACATCCTCAATCAGTAAGCACTGTTTCGAAAGTGAATTTAAATATTAACGCAAGCTATGATAAAGAAGGCGTCACGATGAATGTTGTCGGCTTGCTCGAGGGATCCGATGAAAATTTAAAAGATGAGTATGTTGTCATTGGGGCTCATCTTGATCATGTTGGAAGACAAGGCGAGATTTATTTTCCGGGAGCAAATGATAATGCCTCAGGTTCCGCTGCCGTTTTAGAGTTAGCCAAAGCCTTTTCGAAGAATAAATCGGAAATTAAACGATCCATTATTTTTGTTCTTTTTGCTAGTGAAGAACTAGGATTGTACGGCGCCAAACATTTCGTAGCAAACTCACCGGTTCCAAAAGAAAACATAGTTGCAATGATGAACTTAGACTGCATTGGTCACGGCGATAGTATTAGATTAGGAAACGGCAAGAGCGCACCTAAACTTTGGGACCTTGCAATTGATATAGATCATTCAACAAATAACATGACTGTTGACAATACATGGTCAGGCGGCGGTGCAGATGCCAGTCCGTTTCACAATGCCGGTATTCCGGCTCTGTATTTTGTAACTACTAACTCATATACTCACCTGCATTATATGACAGATACAGCGGAAACTCTGAATCAAGATTTATTTGAGAAAATCACGCGACTCGCATACATGACTTCTTACGAAGTTGCAAAGGGTAATTATCAAAGAGAAATTGTAATCAAATAAAGTGAATAGAAAAATTGTAATACTTACGCAAGGTTTTACGAATCCGCATGAAGGTAAAACCGCAAGAAATTTAATTCAGTACCGCCCCGAAGAAGTAGTTGCTGTACTCGATAAATACGAAGCGGGTAAGAAATCAATTGAACTTTTGGGAGTTGGGGAAAACATTCCTGTAATAGCCTCTTTGAGTGAGGCTGAAAATGCGGATACACTTTTAATTGGAGTTGCAACCCCGGGTGGGAAAATTCCTATCGATTATAAGTCCATCATTATTGAAGCAATCTCCATGGGTATGAATATTATATCCGGCTTGCATCAATTTCTTTCGGATGACATAGAAATTCAGAATGAAGCAAAACTTAAAAATGTTAAGCTCATCGACGTGAGAAAAAATATTCACCGGGAGGTAGCTAATAAAAAGGGTATCAACGATAATTGTCTGAGAATACATACTGTTGGCAATGACTGCAGTCTCGGTAAAATGATTGTAAGCATGGAAATTAATAATGAACTAAAAAGGCGCGGATACGATTCCAAGTTTGCAGCAACAGGTCAGACTGCGATAATTATTGAAGGTTCCGGTATTCCGATTGACGCGGTTGTTGGCGATTATATAAACGGGGCTGCAGAAAAACTTGTGTTGGATAACCAGAATCATGATTTTTTGATGATTGAAGGGCAAGGCAGTTTAGTCCATCCGCGTTATTCATCCGTCACACTTGGATTGCTTCATGGCTCAATGCCCCACGGACTAATAATGTGCTACGAAATGGGAAGAGAGTTTATTGCCAATATGGAAGGAGTTAAAATTCCATCGATGGACAAAGTGCTGGAATTCTACGAGAGATCTGCCAATATTATGCACCCATGCAAGATTATAGGATTTGGAATTAACTCTAGAAAATTTTCCAAAGAAGATGCAGATAAGGAACGAGATCGGATAAAGGAAATCTACGGATTACCGGCATGCGATGTGGTTAAGCACGGACCCGGAGAATTGACCGATGCTGTAGTTCAATTGAAAGAAGAACTTCATTGGGAGGCAGCAGAGGCTGTTTCCAAAGGTTGAATTGATGAGTTTGTTCCATAAAAAAACCCCGCTGAATGCGAGGTTTTCTTTTACAATCAATTTTACGCCTTTGTTATTTGGGTATTAGAGAACTCATGCCAACAAAAACTTTTTCCGTAAGCTTGGATGCTGTTCCGTCAAAATATGTTTCATCATTATAATTAGAACGCATTACTAAATTATTGCCGGTCTGCCAGCCTTCAACAACAATACTATTACCATCTTGTTTATCAATCGTCAATTTGTAATCTGGTCTGCCGAGTATTTCTGAATTAACATCATCTACAAAATTTGACCCTGATGCATTGGATAATTGGCGTAAGAAACTAGCAGTTGCCGCTGAATCTGTTTTTTGGTCGTTTGCAAACCAATCATCGTTAAGTTTAACCAATTGAAAAGAACTGTCCGCGGGATAATCGAATGAGAGACGCTGCCAATTATTAGTATCATCTTTCAGCAGCAAATTGTTGCGGAAAGAATTTGCATCCTGATTAAATGACATTTCAATAAATCCATCAACCTCATACACATCGGAGTCGTTTCCAAGTCTAACATAAGTTGACATTGAGCGGGGCTGTTGAAATGCGAATTTTCCAAATATCAGGTCAAGGGTCTGCCTTCCATCTTCAAGAACTTTTATTCTAGTTCCCGTAGAATCAACCTGAAACTCACCCCATTTTTCATTTCCTCTTGCGGCTAATCTTTTAGGTTTAACCGACAGTAGTTGGGTATAAAGTCCTTTAATTTTTGAAGAGCTGACAGGTGCGCTTTTATCCTCTGATAGTTTCACGCGCCAGTTATCATCATCTAAATATAAACGAACTTCTTCATGATTTTGAGATTTCGGATAAATTAATATTTCGGTTACCTTTGAAGTATCAATGGTAACAAGTTCCTGCCTAAATGTTCGCTCATTTTTATCTCCATCGAATATGAAGATTGCAGCTACCACAATGAGGAGAACAACAAATACGGCCGCCAAAGTTTTGTTCGAAAAATTGCTACTCATAATCAACAGACATTAATTTGTTTCTTAATTTTTTTCTTAATTGAAATCTGAATATTCCGTAGATCATAATTAACAAGAGAGGGAGTATAAAATTAAAATATTTCAAAAATGTTTTAGTTCCGTCTTCAAGATTCGGATCTATCGGTCTGGCTGAAATTCCTTTCGTTCTCAATTCGATCAATCCTGTATCATCCGAAAGCCAATCAACAGCATTCGTCATCATGCTTACATTATCGGGCTGAAGCTGCTGCGCCTGCTGTCCCTCCCCATTAACTGCAAAGTCTCCATCTCCGAACACAACCATTTTCGCATCCGGATTATTATCAATTTTTCCTTCTAAAGCTACTGCCACCGTAAGCGAAGGCATATTAAAATCACTCGGCCGCCATTCTTTAGAAATATCAAAGTAAACCGGTGCGGGCTGAATTCCAGACCTTTCTGAAGTTGTAGCTAACGGTATATAAGTAATGCTTGTATCCTTGGGAGAAATATTTATCGGACTAGCAAAAGGAAGAATAACCGCTTCCAAACCCTCGGTAATCGGATGCTCAGTAAACGCGTTTATAATTGGAAGATACGGAAAGCTAACCGGCGTATTCATCACAAAGGGACCCTGCTGCTGACGAACCGATACATTTGCACAGTTGGCGTCAACAATAAAACTTTGTTCAATGTCTAATCCTTTTCCTTTGAGCCATTCTGCAAATCCAGTTGACAGCGCAGAACCTTGAGCATTGCTGAGATTACCATCAACCGTATTGAGTGCAACTAATACTCTTCCACCCGAATTTATAAAATCATCAATGTATGAGAGTTGAATGGGCGGCACAGAATCTTTGGGCGCAATAACCAATAGCGTTTTATAATCGGTTGGTATTGACTTTACCGAATCATTAAATTCAAATTGATCTACTTGATATAATACAGATAGAGATGTTCTTAACTGTGAGAGAGCCGCCAGCGACGGTTCTCCATGTCCCTGAAGTATAGCCACTTTAGGTTTATCTTTTACCGCTAATTTTTTAATCGCGGTAGAAAGTGCATATTCCATAGCGGCACCGGGCTGAAGAAAAGGTATAGCTTCTTTCTGCTCGCCCAACTGTATCACGGCACCTAAATAGGCACGCTGCTGTTTCATCTGATCTCTTTCACGTACATTGATCATTATCGGCTGGATGCCGGCTTGAGCAGCTTTCATTTCTTCTTCTTGACTTTCGTTGGGATTTATAAACTCGTAAACAATTTGACCGCCGGAATAAGTTGAATATTCAATCAACAGATCCTTAAAATCCTGCCGCACTCTTGCGACATCGGGCGGCAGATCTTCGGAGAAGTAAGCAGTAACAGTAACCGGATCTGAGAGTGATTCTAAAATATTTTCGGTCGCCTTACTTAAACTGTATCTCTGATCAGCGGTAAAATCCAATCTAAAAAATAATCGGTCGGAAAGTACGTTTACAAGAATTAAAATTCCGATCACCAACAAAATACTTATTTGTAATTTTCTACGTGTCAGCATAGCCATTATTCAACTATATTTCTTTTTGATAAAACGGTTTGGGCTAACATTAAGCCAAAGAATGTAATTGAGAGAAAATAGATTATATCTTTTGAATCAATTACTCCTCTTGAGATTGATTCATAATGTGTTGATAAACTTAGGTAGCTTAAAAATTGTCCCATCATTCCGGTAAAATTGTTCGAGAGAACATCGAAGATGATGAGGAAAAACACACCAACAAAAAGTGAAAGCAGGAATGCTACAATTTGATTTGTGGTAATACTGCTTGCAAAAAGTCCAATGCTGATGTAAGTCATACTCATCAGAATCATTCCGAGGTAACCGCTCCAAACGGCACCATGATCAACCGGACCAATAAAAGCAAGTGTAATGTAGTACGGCAGCGTTAAAAGAAGTGCAATACCGATCAGCACAAGGCATGCGATAAATTTTCCCAAAACTACATCCCAATCATTAAGCGGTTTGGTTACAAGTAGTTCAAGTGTACCGCTTCTTTTCTCCTCAGCCAGCATTCTCATGGTTAGTGCGGGAATAAAAAAGAAGAGTGTCCAGTAAGCAATAGAAAAAAATGGCTGAAGTGTTGCCTGACCTATAAAGAAAATGTCCGAGCCGAAGAGCCACGTAAAAAATCCGCTCAAGCCCAGAAACACTACAATTAATATGTAAGCAATTAGGGAGTCGAAAAAGGAATTGAGTTCTCTTTTAGCAATTATCCAAATAGAATTCATAGTAATCTTAATTGGTTGTTAATTCTCTAAAAATATCTTCAAGTTTAGTTTCAATTGGGGACATCTCGGTGAGCACCCAATTTTTATGTACACAAAGATTAAAAATTTCCCTGCGGGAAGATTGATTATCTTTACTGTTAATTACAAATTTGTTATCACCTAAGGGATCAACCATAGCAATAGTTTCAATCTTCTGCAATTCACCGGCTAACTCATCTTTACTTGGCGCGTCGGCTATTTCAACTTTAAGCACCTCTTGACCCTGTGCTCTCCGGCGAAGCATATCGGCTGATCCGTCAGCCACAATTTTACCATTATTAATAATTAATATTCTATCACAGGTCGCTTCAACTTCCGGAAGAATATGTGTGCTTAGAATAACAGTTTTTTCCTTACCGAGTTCTTTTATCAATTTCCTGATTTCAACAATTTGATTTGGGTCAAGACCGGATGTAGGTTCGTCAAGAATTAATATTTCCGGGTCGTGAATCATTGCCTGAGCTAAGCCGACTCTCTGCCGGTAGCCTTTGGACAGCTCACCAATTTTTTTATGTTTTTCTT
>JAENZU010000152.1 GCA_016841125.1 Melioribacter sp.
GAGAAACTGAGCCGAATAAATTATCGAATGATGTGGAATTATTATCTCTGGTAAAATTAAGTGACAATTCGGAATCTGAGAGATAAAAAATATTCTCCTCATCCGCATTGATAAATTGATCGATCGTCATATCAGTGTTAATGCTGAAATTACTCGAATCGTTCGATACTTTCCCTTTACCGCTTCCGTCCAGTGTTAGTTTATCATTCTTCAGCAGTGTAGCAATCAAAGCAAAATCCTTAAAACGAAAATCGAATTCGAAATCAATTTCCTTCGATTGGATTTCCGATTCGATCAATTCGCTTTCCCGTAACACAATTACGCTATCAATATTTTCATTTTGAAATGAAGTTATGTCTGCAACCTTTTCGGCAAAAGAATTTGATATCATCGAGGATTCATACTGCAATAATGAGATTGCATCAGTAAGTTTGAATGCTCCCTCAATATTAAAATCAAGAAAATCAGAAGTTAAATTAATCGATCTGAATGTAGAATCTCTTTTTAAATCAAGCTGAAGTTTGGCTCCTTCAATCTCCCTTGAATTGAATTCGGAGGAGTCGAGATTCACGATGAAAGTTCCAACGGTTTTATCCAAATCCAGCCCTTCACCGTTAGCGCTGAAATCGAAGTTGAGTAATGATGCATAAGCACTATCGCCCATAAAAGAATATAGATTAAAGTTCTTCAATGTGCCGGTCAAATCGTAAACCGGATTTTCTTCATTTGTCAGATTTAAATTGCCGGCTACCAAAATTCCTGATCCGTTAACATCACCGGAAATGTCGAGATCAATATTTTTAGAAATTGAATTTGCCGTAATTTGTAATTTACCAACTTTGTATCCGTTGTAAAGTGAATTAGAGATTTCAGTATTCAGCGCGGCAGAAATTCTAACTGGGTCGGTCCCTTTACCCTTTATCTTTCCCTTTGAATTCAATCTAGTTTGAGTTCCGATAACCGGTTCTAAATTTAATTTTGTCGTCTGAAAATCAACATCGTAAGTGATATCTTCTTTTTCAAAATTTAATTTACTGTTAAATTTCAACTTGCCGTTCCCGATATCGCCTGCAAAATCGGCTGAGAAATTTAAAGGCTTCCCTTTATAATTAATAGATGCATTGTTTACGATAAGCCCGGGGTATTGACTCAGCTCAAGCTCCGGCAGAAGCGTGATTACGTTGGAGTAATCCAGTTTTGTATTCCGCATTGCAAGATCGAAATTAATATCTTCGGGATTGTGCAGATTTGCCACAGAACCTGAACCCTCAATGTGCGTGTCTAAATAGTTCACATTAAGTTTACTGATATTCAGATTCCCAAATTTACCGCCGGCTTCAAATGAAACTTCAATTGCGCCTTTTAAAAAATCAACATCTCGTAAAAAAACAGAAAGATCATTAAAATGAAAAGGTTTTGCGTAGAGTGTAACCTCAGTCGGATATTCTTTAAAGTTATTTAAATCTACATCTCCAAAGAGATTTAAACTATCAAGTTTCGCTGAGATGCTGACATCCGTCCGCTCGGTTTTGAGCGAAAGTGATTTTACGTTAATACCCGTGGGTGATAATTCAATACTGCCGGATAAATCATTAAGTGTAAAATTTTTAATATTTGTTTTACCCTCTAAATTTTGCAGCAGAAGTTTGTAGTTTGATTTAGACAGACTAACCGCAGCCTTTAAAATTAAATTTGTGTTTTTGATATGGAAGTCATCAAAGTTTAAATAGGAATATAAATTTTCTCCTGCCCGGTTTTCATAGGTTTTACGTGTAAATTCCAGGTCTCTAATTGCGAGATAATTTACTTGAATGTTGAACGGAAATCCGCTGCCGGAACCTGATGAATCTGCCTCTTCAACAAAAGAAGTATCTGTAGTGCTCGATAGATTCTCTAAATTCCAAATTCCCAAAGAATCCTGCAGCAGATTTATTTTAACACGGTCGAGCTCAACTTTTTTGAGGAAAATATTTTTAAAAAGTAATTGAGTCAGAATTGTATTTACTTCAATTTTTTCTGCCGAAAAAAGAGTATCGCCGTTTGTAGTAAGTGATGGTTCGAGGATAACGAGGGAAGTAAAAATGGTGCCTCGAATATCTTTTATATTCAGTTTACCATTGATGCCCTCATTTACTGCCGTTTCAATTTTGTCTTTTAAAATATCACGAAATGTTTTGGTTTGCGAAAAGCCGAGAAGCAAGAGGATTATAACAAGTATAGATATTCCGGTAAATATGAAAAAATTTACAATCTTTCTGAAAAGCGGTTTTTGCTTATTTTGTTTTTTGCTTTCAGAAGTCTTCTTACCGAATCCATCACTCTTTTTTTTACTAGCCAATTGTTTATTTATATCTTTCCAAAATTATATTAATTATTCCAGAGGTAGATTGATCAGTAATAAATTTAATTCTTTCCACTCTACCGCCATTACTTTCTACAATATCTCTGCCTACAATGCTTTCTAATTCCCAGTCTGCACCTTTAACAAGTACGTCAGGTATCAAATCGGAGATAATTTCTTTAGGCGTATCATCGTCAAAAAATGTAACATAATCAACAGCTTTAAGGTTGCAGACTAAAAAAGCTCTCTCATCTTCATTGAGTATTGGACGCTTAGTTCCCTTAATTCGTTTAATTGAAGAGTCGGAATTAATTGCAACAATTAAAATATCTCCAAAAGATTTAGCTTTGTTTAAATAGTCAACATGCCCTGAGTGAAGTATATCGAAACATCCATTAGTGAATACAACCGACTTGTTTTTATCCTTTAGCCTATTACGTAATTCAACAATTTCTTTTCTTTGTGCTATTATATTTTTCATTTGATAGAGTTCTTTACAGTATTGAATAATTTATCTAATTCTATTGGCGATATACCGACTTCTTCGCATACAATTCCACCGGCATAGTTAGCGAGATAGGAAGCTTCATATATGTCAGCTCCGGCAGTAAGTGCCATTGTCAAAGTGGAAATAACCGTGTCGCCGGCACCAGAAACATCAGCTACATTGCGGGCTTTTGTAGATAAACGTCTTTCCGGTTTATCACGTTCGAATAATGCCATACCTGCTGACCCCAGAGTTAAAAGTACATATTGCGCGTTCAATCTATCCAGCAATTTTTGTCCGGCTTTGTTAATCTCTTCAAGGGAATTCAATCGGATTCCAAATGCGTCTTCGGTTTCTTTTTTATTCGGTTTGTGAACCGTTACGTTTTCGTACTCGAAAAAATTATCGAACTTCGGATCTACACTTACAATTATACCATTCTCGTTGCAGAATGAAATAGTCTATTATATTAAACGCTTTGTTAGAACGCCCTTGTTGTAATCCTCAAGTATAACTGCGTTGAGTACACTTTTCTGAGAGTAAAGATAATCCAAAATCTTATCTTCGGTCTCTTCTGATATTTCATTTTTAGCTTCTTTATCAATTCTAACAATATGCTGTTGTGCAGCAATCACACGGGTTTTAGCGGTAGTGGGTCTTGTAGAGTCAATGATGATACCGTCAGGAGAGATGCCGGATTCTTTTAAAATATTTTTGAATCTGCTTCCGTCCACATCATCACCGATAATCCCAATCGGAATTGGTGTTCCGCCGAGAGTTAGGATATTATTTGCAACATTAGCCGCACCGCCGAACCGAAAAAATTCATCGTCAATTTCTACAACCGGAACCGGTGCTTCAGGGGAAATACGTTTTACATCGCCCCAGTAATAGCAGTCGAGCATCATATCCCCGATAACCGCAACTTTCTTCCCGCTGAATTCCTTTTTAATAGATTCTAATTTTTGTTCAGATATTTTCAACATTTTACTTTCCGTAATTCCAATTAGCTAATTCATTTACTAAGTTTATTTTTACTACACCCGATTTGTGACCGAGCCACATATTCTTTCCGTCAAAATGCATCGAGAGAATTGAGTCGGGTATATTGTCATCATTAATTTCTTTCACTTCGTTAGTGAAACGGTTAATTAAAACCAGCCCCCTTCCGAATGGTTCTTTGCTCATTTTCCCAAATTGATATACGGAAACCCAAATCCAGTTGCCGGTTTTTTCGATGCAATAAATTCCATTGCCTTCCAGACCTGAATCAGTATCGAACTTCAGCCATTCGTTTCTTCTATCGAACCGGTATAGCCCGCCCACATTATAGGTCGGTCTTTCCTTGGTAATGAATTCATCCAATCCGATCCAAATCATATTCCGATCGAATAATATATCGGAAATAGAGACCTGCTCGCCTTCGCCGTTAAAATAATTGAGGCGGTTATCGTAGAAGATAAGAGATTCTTCATCGTCCACTTCGCGTGATTTATCATACTTGTGAAGCCCCCCTTCGGTTCCGAACCAGACCAGGCTGTCTCCGTCAACAGAAATAGTCTTAATTGTATTTGTTTTTTGATTCTTATTTTTGGTGAGATCAAAATCGTAAAATCTTCTAGTAGCAATATCATATTTGGTCAAATATTGAAATCTGCCTATCCACACAGCGTTTGCAAAATCATCATAAGTTATGGAACGTATCCAGTTTGAAAGCTGTCCGCCCAGAGCGAATTTTCTTTTGCTCCACCTGTCGGTTCTTTTACTCAGTATAAATAGTCCGTCAATTGAGCCTGCCCATACAAACTCTTGATTAGCAGTGATGCAGTAAACAAAATCATTCTGCAGTTTACCGTTTGCGGAAGAATAGTTTTCAATGCTGCCGCTTTTCAAATCGTAGCGGAAAATGCCGTTGCCGTTAGTTGCAAACCAGACCGATTCACCATCATCGGTAATATCCTGCACTTCGTTGCCTTCCAGCATGAATTTAAAACCAGCAAGCGATTGAGCTTTTAAATTGAAGCCGACTAAAAACAAAATGAGTAAAAGAAGAGTGATGATTTTAGACTTCATATTCTTCGCTTTCCAATATTTTTTTCTCTTTGAATATGACTGCAAATTCTTTTTGAAAACCGGCTGCAAGAGCTTCTTTAAGTTTTTTGTAATCGACCAGAGTATTTAATATTGTTTCCAGTTCAATCGTTCGGCTGCCTAATTCATTTCGTAAATGATCTCTGGTTTTTTCATCCGTCAAAAAATACTCGGGCAGTCTTTTGTGAAAAGTGCCGCATAAAATTGAACCATGCTGAAGTATAACATTACTCAATTTTCTTTGAGCACTGCCGATTACTTTTTTGCCTTCAAATTTCACCTCGTTTTTTGCGGTACTCGCAAAGCAAAGTCCGCCGGATGCCTCTTTTAGCACTTCGTTAAAATTCGGCTGAACTGATTCCAGTTCGGCAAATTGCAAAGTGTTATCGTACATTTGCAGCCCGCGAATCAAAGCAATAGAAATTTTTTGATAAAGTTCTTTTGCGCTTAGCTCAATTGAAATCGGAACTACAACAGAGTATGTTATTTCTTCAGCGTGAAGAATTGCTCTTCCGCCGGTTGGTCTTTTAACTACATCCAAATTATCCAGCGCTGCTTTCTTTAAATCAATTTCATCGAAGCTCTGGTTTTTACCAAGTGAAATTGTGTAAGGGTCCCAACGATACAATCGAAAAAATGCCTCGTGAGGGAGGCAATTTTTCGCTAAACTAATATCGAAATTCATATTTTGCTCACCGGTCAATGAGCCGGTATCAAGAAAATGCCAGTCCATTATTTGAATCCGGTGCGTTTTACTTTGCTCAAAAATTCCAAAATAATTTCAACATTCGGATGATTCGGATATTTTCCTTTCATTTTAACCTTAGCCTGAGATTGATTCAAGCCGGATTTATAGAGTATCATAAATGCATCTTTTATAGTAGCTATATCTTCATTTGAAAATCCGCGTCTCCTCAATCCAATTACATTTACACCTGCAAATTTAACCGGTGTACCGGCGGCAATGACGTAGGGAGGAATATCTACCGTAGTGCGGAAGCCTCCGCCTATCATTGAGTGACCGCCAATTCTCACAAATTGATGAACCGGTACCAAGCCGCCTAAAATTGCCCAATCTTCAATTACCACGTGACCACCAAGCTGAACAGCATTGGCAATTATCACGTTGTCGCCAACAATGCAATCGTGAGCAACATGGGCATAAGCCATAAGCAGACAGTTTTTACCAATCTTAGAAAATCCGTTGTCGATGGTTCCCCTGTGCAGGGTGCAGAATTCTCTGATAACCGTATCATCCCCCACATAAAATAATGACTTTTCATCACTAAACTTAAGGTCTTGAGGCAAGTTTGAAACTGAACATCCCTGAGAAAATTTTACTCTTTTACCAATTCGCGCGCCGTCATAAACTACGCTGTGCGGTCCAATGATTGTATCATCACCAATTTCTACATCAGCATGTATAATTGCGTAAGGACCAACTTCAACATTTTCGCCAAGTTTAGCTTTAGAACTTACAATTGCGGTATCATGAATTTTCAACATTATTTATTTTTCATCCTTTTTTTTGTCTTCTCTTTCAACCACGCCAGCCATTAATTCTGCCTCCGCCACTAATTTTTCATCAACATAAGCCTTGGCGCCTATTACAAAAATATTTCTTTTTTTATTTATAAGTTCCGCTTGAAAAACCAATTGATCTCCGGGTACTACAGGCTTGCGGAATTTTGCATTATTGATTCCCATGAAATAAACTAAATGTTCTGAAGGATCGGGGAAAGCATTTAAAAGGAGAATTCCTCCGGTTTGAGCCATTGCTTCAAGTATTAACACACCCGGCATAACCGGCTGACCAGGAAAGTGCCCTTGGAAAAAGGGTTCATTAATTGTCACATTTTTAATTCCAACAACACGTTTGTCAAGTTCCAGCTCTACTATTTTATCGACCAATAGAAACGGATATCTATGAGGCAAAATTCTTTGAATTGCATTTATATCGAATACGATACCTTCTTTTTTAACAAACTGATATTTCTTTTCAAGTTTCTTCTGCTGATAAAGTTTTCTGATTTTTCTTGCAAACTCAACGTTGGCTTTATGCCCTGGTCTTGCTGCAAGTATTTGAGCTTTAATCGGAACGCCTATCAGCGCCAAATCGCCAATCATATCTAAAAGTTTATGTCTGACCGGTTCGTTTCTAAATCTGATCGATTTGTCATTTAGGAATCCTGTTGAACCGATTGTCATTTCACCTTCTAATTTGAGCTTATCTTTAAGCTTCTCCATATCTTCCTGGTTAACATCGCGATCAACAATAACCACCGCGTTATCAAGATCTCCGCCTTTGATAAGTCCCTGATCCGAAAGCATCTCAAGTTCACTCAAAAAAGCAAAAGTTCTTGCAGGTGCAAATTCGGAAACAAATTCTTTTTCGAGATCAAACATGCCGGTATGCTGGCTGCCTAATGCCGGATTTTGGTAATCCACCATTACGGTTATTCTATATCCGTCTAATGGTAATGCAACTATATCTACCTGTTCATCCTCAACCGAATGTGTAAAAGTTTCATCTATTATTAAATAATCTTTCGGTGCGTCCTGCTTAACAAAGCCGGCTTCCTGAAGTTTATTAACATAGGGGAGAGCACTGCCGTCTCCAACAGGAGGTTCAATACCGTCCAATTCTACTCTTACGTTATCTATCTGAAGACCGACAATAGCTGCCAGC